>CANEHP010000047.1 GCA_947427325.1 uncultured Clostridia bacterium
CATACTGATTTTATGTGAACACGCTCTAACCTATAACACTAATGACAAACAGTATAAAACCAATTTACCCGAAAATATTGTCAACAATACCGCCGAATCCGATAAAAGCGAGGGAAACAATAGACGCAGCAATTAGGGTGATGGGAGTACCCTGTAAAGCCTTGGGAACGTTGCAGCGTTCGATTCTTCCTCTGACTCCGGAAAAGATGAGCATAACAAGCAAAAAGCCTATTCCCGCACCCATGGAATTGACAATGGCGAAGCCGAATCCGTAGCCGCTGTCAATGTTAAGGATAGTAACGCCCAAAACCGCACAGTTGGTGGTTATAAGTGGCAGATATACGCCAAGCGCCTTATAAAGGGGCGGAATATATTTTTTCATCGCCATTTCAACCAGCTGGACCAGCAGCGCAATTATCAGAATAAACGCCACCGTCTGCATATATTCGATTTTCAAAGGCACAAGGACGCCGTAATAAATGGGATATGTGGCGGCTGTGGCAAAAATCATTACAAAGGTAACGGCAATTCCCATTCCGAGAGAGCTGCTCGCCTTTTTTGACACTCCCAAAAAAGGACATATTCCCAAAAATTTGCTTAAAACAAAATTTTCCGTAAGTATTCCCGTTAAAAGGATAGCGGCAACGGTTTTAAAAATTTCCATTACTTATCCTCCTTTACAGCTTGAGCGTCTTCCCTGTCCGCAAAGCGGCAGGCGTCCCTGTTGGGGCAGCCTGTGCATGTGATATCCTTTGGCTTTTTCCTGCTGATCTTTCCTACCATGGCTATAATAATTCCAAGGGAGAAAAATCCGCCTGCGGGTAAGATAAATATGGTCATGGGCTGAATAAAATCGGGCATTACGGTAAGTCCGAACCATGTTCCCGAACCCAAGATCTCTCTGAAGGAGCCTACGGTCAAAAGGGAAAGTGTAAATCCCACGCCCATTCCAAGACCGTCCAACAGGGAGGGGATAACCTTATTTTTGCAGGCAAACATTTCCGCTCTGCCCAATATAATGCAGTTTACCGTGATAAGGCTCAAAAACAGTCCCAAGGCGTCATACAGCGAGGGAATGAACTTTTGCAAAAGCATACCCACCAATGTAACAAATCCCGAAATAATAACGATAAAGCAGGGCAGTCTTACCTGTGAAGGTATAATTTTTTTAAATAAGGAAATAACCAGGTTGGAGCATACAAGCACAAAGGTGGTTGCAAGTCCCATGCCCAAACCGTTTACCGCCATGGTGGTTACCGCTAAGGTGGGACACATACCCAAAAGCATAACCAAGTTGGGGTTTTCCTTTAAAATACCCTTTGTAAATTCCTTTAAATAGCTCATATCACTTCACCTCCCCGCTGTCGGGCTTTAATTGCTTGTAAGTTTCAATGGCAATATTTACCGCCTTTGCCACACCCTTTGAGGAATAGGTTGCGCCTGTGACGCCCTGAACTTCGCTGTCCTTTGCAGGGGCGTTTTTAACGATTTCGACTATGTCGCTTTTGCCTTTAAACTGCGACAAAAAGCTGTCATTCCGCACCTTTGTGCCGAGTCCGGGAGTTTCGCCCAGGGAAACCACCGAAACGCCCTTTACCGTTCCATTGGAGTTCATTGCAACCACTAAGTCGATTCCTTTTTTTGAATAACCGTCCGTAACTATCTCAAAGGCAAGGCTGCCGTCGGATTTCTTTATCAGCTTTTCCACGTTGTCGGGCTTTTCCGCTCCGTATTCCTTCCAATCGGAAACGATGGAGTATTCGCCCTCGCCCATTACCTCGGTCAATGCGGAATTAAGCTTATCGGTTATCACATTGGAGGTGTCCACATAGGTAAACTGATGAGTTACCACCAGTAAAACCGCCACAATGGTGGTAACGCAGGTCAAAACAACAGTGGGCTTAAAGTTATCGAATTTAATCATTTGCTTTTAACCTCCTTTTTAGCTCCAAAGGGGTGTGAAGCGGTGAGCCTGTCAATATAGGGAGTTAAAATGTTCATTATAAGAATAGAGAAGGAAACGCCCTCGGGCATTGAGCCGAAGTTTCTTATAAGGAAGGTAAGAAGTCCGCAGCCTACCGCAAAAATAAGCTTTCCGCTCGTTCTTATGGGAGTGGTTGCGTAATCCGTCGCCATAAAAAATGCGCCTAAGATAAGTCCGCCTGCCAGCACCTGCAATGTAACGTCTCCGCCGCTTACCCATGTGAGCAGGGCAACAGTTCCGATGTATGCTATGGGCGTAACGGGATTTATTATCCTCGTTACGATAAGATAAAATCCGCCCAAAAGCAACGCCGCATTACAGCATTCGCCTATGCAGCCGCTTTTTGCGAAAAACAAATCGAATAATTCAAAGCTCTTTTCGGAAACAAGGGGAGTAGCCGTTGATACAGCGTCCGCCGTGTTTTTGTAATAAAAAGGCTCGGACCAGGTTGTCATATATGAGGAGAAGGAAAGCATAAGCACAATTCTTGCGGTAATGGCAGGGTTGGCAAAGTTCTGACCGATTCCTCCGAAAAACTGCTTAACCACTACAATAGCCACAACGCTGCCTATTGCAGCCATATAAATCGGCAGCGTGGGAGGCAGGTTAAAGGCAAGGAGAATACCCGTTACCACTGCCGATAAATCGTTTATTGTCCGGGGTCTTTTAGTGATTTTTTCAAAAACAAGCTCCGATAAAACGCAGACGGCAGAGCATACAACGACGGTAAGCAATGCACGCAAGCCGTATATGTAGGCGGAAACCAGAACAGTGGGCAGCATAGCTATTATCACATGGAGCATTACCTTTTGAGTGGTAAGACTGCTTTTTATATGAGGAGCAGGCTCAACAAGATAGTTTGTCATACATTTCCTCCGTTCCTCAGCAGTATTTTGGCAAGCTGATTTTTTTCCGATAAATTTCTTTTTGCGGGGCAGACATAGGAACATGCGCCGCAGTTCATACATATATTAACCTTGAGCTTCTTTAAACGCTCTATGTCCTTGTTGTCATAAGCGGATTCAAGCTCTGTGGGCATAAGATTAAGCGAACAAGCTCTTACGCAGCGTCCGCAGCGGATACAGGGAGTCGGCTCTGCCAAAGCGGCAGCGCCCTCAAAGAAAAGCACCGCATTGGTGGTTTTCATTACAGGCATTTCGGGGTCGTAAACGCTGCTTCCCATCATAGGACCGCCGAAAATAACACGGTCGGGAATTTTGCGCAGGTTGGCGAGCTTAATTATTTCCGAAAGCTGAGTGCCCACGGGTACAAATACGTTAAGAGGCTTGTTTACGATATTTCCGTCTACCGTAATACGCCGCCTTATAAGGGGAATCCCCTTTTTTAAATAATCGTTGATGAAAATAACCGACGAGCAGTTCATAACAAGACAGCCCACGGACATAGGCAGCCCGCCTTCCTTAAGCACCCGTCCCGTTACGTTGTAAATCATAATCTTTTCCGCACCCTGGGGGTAAGAATTGGGAAGCCTTTGAACGGTTATTCCCTTTTCTTTCCGACAAAGCTCGGTAAGAACGGAAATCGCCTTTGACTTATCCGATTCAATACCGATAAAGGCTTTGGGGATTTCAAGATATTTCATTAAAAGCTTGATTCCGCCTATAAGCTCGGCGGGGCTTTCGACCAATGCGCGGTAGTCCGAGGTGATATACGGCTCGCATTCCGCCGCATTGACGATAAGAGTATCTATCCTGTTTTCCTTGGGATCGAAATTCAGCTTTACATATGTAGGAAATCCCGCTCCGCCGAGTCCCACCAAGCCGCTGTTTTTCACTGCCTCGATAAAGGAGCTTCTGTCGTTTACCACAGGAGGCTTAACGCTTTCGTGCATCTCCTGACGGTGTGAGGTTTCAATAACGACAGCGGTATTTCTTTTTCCCGCAATGTTGATAATATCGGTTATTGCCGTTACCTTTCCCGTAATGCCGGCGTGAACGGGAGCTGAAATTGCCGCTTCGCTTGTTCCTATGATCTGTCCTGTTTTTACCTCGTCGCCCACATTAACAACAGGCGTGCAGGGTACTCCTCCATGCTGTGACATACTTATCACGACCTTTGGAGGATTCAGGGTTTTCAGAGTAGGCATTTCCGCAGAAGCTTTTCTGTGCGGAAGCTTAATGGAATGAAGTTTCATAATTCACCTTTTATTTATTTTAATTTAGAATAAACATAGTACAACTTATAAATAAAATAAAATATATCGAATATTAAAAAAGGCAGGTTGACGGTTATGTTCTTTGCAGTAATCCAAGCGGTGTTAAAAAATCTTATGTTCTTTGCTCTTCACTTTGAGAGCGTCAATAATTATCCCAAACCCTTATCTAAAAAAGAAGAAACGGAATGTATCAGAAGGGTGGCGCAGGGCGATGAAAAAGCAAGGGAAAAGCTTATTGAACACAATTTAAGGTTAGTCGCCTATATTGTGAAAAAGCATTACTCCGAATCAAAGGAGCAGGAGGACCTTATTTCCATAGGAACAATAGGGCTTATACGGGCGGTGGAGACCTTTTCCGAAAATAAAAACACAAACTTTTCCACCTATGCGGGAAAATGTATCGACAATCAGATAAAAATGTATTTCAGAAAAATCAAGCATCAGCAAAACGAAGTTTACCTCGATTCCCCCATTGAAGTCGACAAGGAGGGAAATTCTCTCACCATAGCCGATATTTTTAAGGATTTAACAGACGTTTCAAAGGAGGTGGATTTAAAAATCGACCTTCAAAAGCTGTACCAATACATAAACGAAAGCCTTGACGAAAGGGAAAAGCTGATCCTGACCCAACGCTATGGCTTATGCACAAGCAAAGGTACGGTAAACAAGGCGCTTACTCAAAGAGAGGTGGCGCAAAAGCTCAATATATCACGTTCATATGTAAGCAGAATTGAAAAAAAGGCTCTAAAAAAATTAGCCGACCGATTTGAGCAAAACGATTGACTGCAAGAAATTGATACATTATGTATTATTTTACCCGATTATTAAACAAAAGTCAATAATTTTTATAAAATAGAAAAACCGTTGACAAATATGTAAAATGAGTATATCATATATATGGCAGCAGCGTACAGGGATTGCCTCAGAACAATTTCTTATAAATTTGTATGATGTTACCGTATTTTTTATATTTTAAAACGGAGAGAAAATGGAAACTTTAAAAAGAGCCGCAGCAGCGGGATTTATGATAGGAATAGGAGCCGTTATATATTTACAGTGCGAAAATAAAATCGTGGGCGCACTGCTCTTTACAATAGGACTTTTCGCAATATGCGCCTTCGGCATGAACCTTTTTACGGGAAAAATCGGCTACGTTATATCAAATAAAAACAAGCCCAACTGCCTGACAATATGGCTTGGCAATCTGATAGGAACAGCCGTGGGTATGATCCTTATCAGAATTGCAAGACCTGCCCTTCACGAAAAGGCAAGGGCGCTTATGAATGCCAAAATGGATCTTGATGTGTTTTCGGTAATTATTTTAGCTTTTTTCTGCGGCGTTTTGATGTACATAGCGGTGGAAAACTACCGTGCAAATCCTCACGGCATCGGCAAGGTAATCGGCTTGTTCCTTTGCGTTTCGGTATTCATTTTATGCGGATTTGAGCACAGTATTGCGGATATGTGTTATGCGGTGCTGGCGGTAAACAGCTTTGAAACAGGGTTAAAATATCTGCTGTTTCTTGTTGAGGTTACTGTGGGAAATTCATTGGGTGCGTTGGCGATAAGGGCTGTTACTTTTAAAAAAGAGCAGGTATAATGCTTTTTTAAGGGCAGTAAAAAATTGACAGTTTAAATAAGGCGTCGGCTTTGCCGACAGATTTGAAATTTTACGTTTCTGCCGACATTTCAAACCTTTTCTTTGAAAAAATGCCACTGGGAGGCTGTCCCGTCGAGAAACAGTAAAGCACGCTTTTACTTTTTGCAAAACAAAAACGACATTCCCACAAACAGTGAAAACATCGTTATGCTCTTATAAACGTACTCGACGCCAAACAATCGGATTACAGTCTTAATTAGCTCTCTGAACCTTGCCTGAACGCAGACATCTTGTGCAAACATTTACTCTGCAAGGAGTACCGTTTACAATAGCCTTTACCTTTTGTACATTGGGCTTAAAGGTTCTGTTAGAGCATCTGTGTGAGTGAGAAACCTTAACACCGAAAGTGACACCTTTTCCGCAGATTTCGCATTTTGCCATGGGTGAACACCTCCCTTTCAATACTTATATTTCAAATACCATATTATTATAACAGGTCTTGATTAAAAAATCAAGTGCTTTTGAATAATTTTTTTATTTTTGATGTATTTTCCTGTTGTCCTGCTTTTGCTGCCTTTCTTTAATTCCAAAAAGGCTCTCTTTCGTTCTTTTTGGGACGGTTCATAAGGTTCAGCACGCTCTCGGCAGGCTTTACCCCCTCGTAGCAAACCCGATAAAGCTGTTCTATAATAGGCGCTTGAACATTTCTTTCAGCGGCAAGAGAGTGAGCGATTTTGCAGCAGCCGTAGCCCTCTACCGTTCCTACCGTTTCTACGGCGGTTTTAACGTCTATTCCCTGTCCTATCATAAGTCCCGCCCTGTGATTTCTGGAGTGCATGGAGGTGCAGGTGACGATCAAATCTCCCACTCCCGCCAGTCCCGTAAAGGTTTCCCACTTTGCGCCCATAGCAACTCCAAGACGTGTGATTTCCGTCAGACCTCTTGTCATAAGCGCTGCAAGAGTATTGTCGCCAAGACCCATTCCCTCCACGATTCCGCAGGAAAGAGCAATGGGATTTTTCAGAGCGGGCGCAATCTCGCAGCCTATCACATCGTCATTGACATAAATCCTGAAATCGGGGTTCATCATAGTTTCCTGAACATAGCCCACCTTATCCTCATCTTCGCCGGCAATCACCACATTTGTGGGTACTCCCCTGCCTACCTCCTCGGCATGGCACGGTCCTGCCATTACCACAACGGAATTGTGCGGCAGCTCCTCGGAAATCACCTGTGACAAACGCTTGCGGGTGCTTTCCTCAAAGCCCTTCCCCACGTTGAGTATAACGCTTTTCCGAGATACGCAGGGCGCAATCCTTGAAATTCCGTCACGAACGAATTTTGACGGTATGGCGACGATAATTATATCCGAATCCTTTACACAGGAGGGATCGGCGGTAAATTTAACCGTTTCGGGAATTTTGACTCCCGGAAGCAGTTTTTTCTGCTCTCTGTCCCTTAAAATAGTGTCGATTTCCTCTTGATACTTTGACCAAGCGGTTACCTCATGACCGTTTGCGTTTAGCATTACCGCCAAAGCAGTTCCGAAGCCGCAGCCTAATACTGTAATTTTAGCCATTATTCTTTCCTTTTAGAAATAAGTAATTTAATCACCTAATCACTTGCTTTTCTGCCCGAATTTCTTTTCGGTGTGATTTATAAGTCTTTTGATGTTCTCCCTGTGCATAAGCACAATGGTAACCGCCATAAGTCCGCTGAAGAGGAAATTTAACCAATAGCAGGGACTTTTTTCCATTATGCTGAATAGCAGTACCGTAAAGGGATAGAGCGAACCCGCTATAATCGAACCGAGGGAAACATACTTGGAAATCGCCACCACAACGGCAAAAACCGCAAGCAGAATAACTGCGGGAAGCCAATCTATTGCAAGAAGGACCGAGCAGGTGACCAAAACGCCCTTGCCGCCCTTAAATCCGTAGTAGACAGGAAAAACATGACCTAATATAGCCGATGTTCCCGCCGCATACAGCACCCATTCATAAGCGCTGCCTTCCGCTCTCGGATCTACTCCGCCTATATACTTAAAAGCAAGTCCCACAAGGATAACCGACAGCACGCCCTTTGCAACATCGCCTAAGAGAACGAAAAGCGCCGCAAGCTTTCCCTGAGTTCTTAAGGTGTTGGTAAGCCCTGCATTACCGCTTCCCATGGTGCGTATATCCTCGCCCGTCTTTATTTTGGTCACAATTATAGCGGTGTTGATTCCGCACAGAAGATAGGGCACTGCCGCCGCAATCAGAAAACAGATGATAAGCATTATATTATGTCCTTTTTAAGAATTTTCTCCCCGTTCTCTTACCAAAAACCGAATAGGCGTTCCGTCAAGTCTGAAGGCGTCGCGAATCTGATTTTCTATATAACGCTGATAGGAGAAATGGAAAAGCTCCTTGTTATTGCAGAAGCAAACAAATGTGGGGGGCTTTACCGAGGGCTGGGTCAAATAATAGACCTTAAGCCGCTTTCCCTTGTCCGAGGGGGGCTGTACTCTTGCGGTGGCGTAGCTTAAAAGCTCGTTCAGCTTTCCTGTGGAAATGCGTCTTGCGTTCTGCTCCGAGGTGTAGTCTATCAGCTGAAACAGCTTGTCTATTCTCTGCCCTGTTTTGGCGGAGATGAAAACAAAGGGAGCGTAGGACATAAAGCTGAAATCCGCCTCTAACTTTTTGGTGAACTCCTGCATGGTTTTTCCGTCCTTGTCGATTATATCCCATTTGTTTACGGCAATTACGCATGCCTTGCCCTGCTCGTGAGCATAGCCCGCTATTTTGCTGTCCTGCTCGGTAAAGCCCTCCTCTGCGTCTATCATAATAACGCATACGTCGGCTCTGTCAACTGCCATATAGGCACGGAGAACGCTGTATTTTTCCAGATTGTCGTTTACCCTGGATTTTCTGCGTATTCCCGCCGTGTCAATGAAAAGATACTGCTTTTCCCCTTTTGTAACGACGGAATCGACAGCGTCTCTGGTAGTTCCCGCAATGTCGGAAACTATCATACGCTTTTCGCCTAAGATTTTGTTTATCAGTGAGGATTTTCCCGCATTGGGCTTTCCTATGACAGCCACCTTTAAAATCTCACCGTCGGACTCCTCCGTCTTTTCGGGGGGCATTTTCTCAAACACTGCGTCCAGCAAATCTCCCGTACCGTGACCGTGTACCGAAGAAACGGCAATGGGATCTCCCAGACCCAAATTGTAAAATTCGTATATTTCGGGGGGATTTCCGCCTAAGCTGTCGCATTTGTTTACGCAAAGCACAACGGGCTTCCCGCTTTTTTGCAGCATTTGGGCAACGCTTTCGTCGGAAGCGGTAACGCCTGTTTTTATGTCGACAACGAGAATAATAGCGTCTGCGCTGTCTATGGCAAGCTGCGCCTGCTCCCTCATCTGCGAAAGAATAACGTCCTTGCTGTCAGGCTCAATTCCTCCCGTATCCACAAGCATAAATTCATGGTCGAGCCATTCGCCCTTAGCGTATATTCTGTCGCGGGTAACGCCCGGAGTATCGTCAACAATGCTCATTCTTTGCCCGATAAGCTTATTGAAAAGAGTGGATTTTCCCACATTGGGGCGTCCCACAATAGCGATAAGTTTCATTTTTGTTCTGCTTTTCCTTTATTTCTGTACTTTTTCTCGATTTGCTTGTATGCTATAATTGCCACAGGTATAACAACCAAAACTCCTCCAACCTGAAAAATGTTTGCGGCAAAATTTGCGTTAACGGTATTTATGGGAAACAATATGGCGGCAATCAGCTGAGGGAGAGTGAAAAAAGCCCATATAAAACCATTGGCGCAGTTGAATGCTTTTACGTCGGAAATTTCCGATGCTTTGACATCATCTCCCGACCAAAAGTTCACGGGAGATTTGGAGAGAAATCCCCATAATGAAAGTGAACCGCAAACTATTATCATAATTATTGATCCAAATTCGTTTATTACCCATTCCATAATAAATTCCTTTTCGCATACTGCTCCCATTTTGATTATCTTATTTATATTATACTATTTATTTACGGAAAAGTCAACATTAACGCTTTCGCTTTCTATTGACAAAGGCAGGCAAATAGGATAAAATTGAATTATACAAATAATAATTTAAAATAAATCGGGAGGCTGAAATAATGGCAAGTCAAAAAAAGCTCAAAAAAATCTACGGCGACGATTTGCTTTGGTCGGGCAAAAAATGCATTTGCGGACTGCCAATCTCTTTTACCCGCTATATTCTCACAAACACTGTTCTCTATACCCGAGTCGGATTACTAAGCATAAAAGAGGATGAAATCGAGCTGTACAAAATCGTTGACAAGGTAATGGAATTTCCTTTCGGACAGAGAATAGTGGGCTGCGGCACTATTAAGCTTACCTCAAAAGACAGCGATACTCCTCAAAAGATACTTAAAGCTGTAAAAAAGCCCCGTGAGGTTAAAAAAGTACTTGATGACGCTGTAAGAGTTCAGCGTGATAAATATATGATCAGGGGCAGAGATATGATGGGAGCGGCTTCCCATTTTCACAATGCCGACGACATTGACGATATCGACGATAATAACGACGGTTAATGACATTACATCATACAAGGGGCTGCCGCCCTGGATTTTTTTAAATTCAAGGGGCAGCCCTAATTTATTTATAAAAAAAGAACAGCCCGCAGGCTGTTCCTTAATTACAACAGTGATAATATTCGATTATTCAGCGTGGGAAATAACTTCTCTACCCTTATAATAACCGCAGTTGCCGCAAACCCTGTGAGGAGCTTTAAGCTCTCCGCAGTTAGTGCAACGAGATAAAGCAGGTGCTTCTAACTTCCATACTTGTCCGCGTCTCTTATCACGCCTTGCTTTAGATACCTTTCTCTTTGGAACTGCCATTATTTGCACCTCCCTCTAAAATACAAAATATTATGGTATTCAGAAAAAACTGAATTTTGGCACGAGATATATTTTACCATATCAATTTTGATTTGTCAATACCCGAATGAAAAATTTTACAGATATTTTTTGATTGATTCGGGAAGAGCGTCTACATCGGCGGAAATGGTAAACACTACGTGAGTGTTTTCGCTGATTGCGGCAATTCTGTCGAACATTTCTCCAACCTTATCCAAATCTCTGCCTACGATCCTAAGAACGCCGTCCACAAAAATGTCGGTGCAGTCGTAATCGGAAGCAAGAATGCCTGCAATAAATCCGTAAAGATCGTCATAGTCATGAATTTTGAAATCCTCAATATTTACAAGGCGAATCTTGTGATAGATGTCAATATTGAGAGAAGAACCGATTTGAATGGCAACAACGTTACCCTTGCTTTTTTTCTCCGCCTCGTGAATTGAATCGATCAGAACCTTTGTTTTTCCTGAGCCTTTTTTTCCGGGTATAAGTTTTATCATATTGATGTCCTCCGTGTTTATTTGTAAAGGAGCGCTGCTCCCAATTACCTGATTTTTACTTTTTTAAGAGAGCTTTGCTTCCAATTCGGCTTTTCTGTCCTCATATCCGGGCTTGCCCAAAAGTGCGAACATATTCTTCTTGTAGCTTTCAACGCCGGGCTGGTCAAAGGGATTTACGCCGAGTATATAGCCCGATATTGCACAAGCCTTTTCAAAGAAGTAAATCATATAACCCAATTCGTATTCGTTAAGCTGAGGTACTTCAAGAACGGTGTTGGGAACTCCGCCCTCGGTATGAGCCAATATTGTACCTTCAAAAGCCTTTCTGTTGACAACGGACATATTCTGATTTGAAAGGAAGTTAAGCCCGTCGTTGTTTTCGGGATCGTCCTTGACAAAGAAATCCTTTTGAGGCTGCTCAAACTGCACAACCGTTTCAAACAAAATCTTAGAGCCGTCCTGAATAAACTGTCCCAAGGAATGAAGGTCCGTGGAGAAAGTAGCCGAGGTGGGGTAAATTCCCTTTTTGTCCTTGCCCTCGCTTTCGCCGTAAAGCTGCTTGAACCACTCGTTCATCATGGCAAAGCTGTTTTCGTAGGCAACAAGCATTTCCGCCTTATAGCCCTTGCGGTAAAGTATATTTCTGATTGCGGCATACTTATAACAGTCGTTCTTTTCAGGATCGGGATCGCTAAGTCCGTCCTGAGCCGCCTTTGCGCCCCGCATAAGTGCGTCGATATCACAGCCTGTGCAGGCAATGGGAAGCAAGCCCACTGCGGTAAGCACGCTGTATCTTCCGCCTACATCGTCGGGTATAACAAAGGTTTCATATCCGTTTCTGTCGGAAAGCTCTTTAAGCGTTCCTCTCGCCTTGTCCGTGGTGGCATAAATTCTGCCCTTTGCGCCCTCTGCTCCGTATCTTTCCTCCAACAGCTCGCGGAATACACGGAAAGCCAAAGCGGGCTCGGTGGTAGTTCCCGACTTGGAGATCACGTTGACGGAAAAATCTCTGCCCTCAACCAAGGAAACGACCTCGTTTAAGTATGTGGGGCTTATTGAATTGCCGATAAAATAAATTTCGGGGGTGTCCTTTTTAAGTGAATTGTAAAGCGTGGATTTAAGAGCTTCTATTGCGGCTCTTGCACCTAAATAAGAACCGCCAATGCCTATTACGATAAGTACCTTGCTGTCGCCCTTTATCTTTGCGGCAGCCTTTTTGATTCTTTCAAATTCAGCCTTGTCATAGTCTGTGGGAAGAGTAAGCCAACCCAAAAAATCATTTCCGAGACCGCTTTTGTGAGTCAGGGCTTCATGCGCCTCCTTTACGGCGGGAGCTATGCCCTTATACTCGTTTTCGCCGATAAAAGCTTTTAAATATTTATCGTTTACTTTTACAGCCATAACAAATCGTCCTTCCTTTTACACAAATAGGATAAGAACTTGTTCTCATAGGAATGGTGCGCGGATTTTCGAGCTAATTTTGTCGAGTACAAGGAAAAATTCCGCAGGTATACTCGTGTATTTCAAGGAATTTTGACGCAGTAATCGGCAAAATTTGCCGAAAAGATGCGTGCCAATTTCTATGAGAACAAGTTCT
>CANEHP010000048.1 GCA_947427325.1 uncultured Clostridia bacterium
AGCGTCTTTCGGTAACCCCCATCGCTATGCTTGCAGCTGCCGCAAAGGGCAGTCCCGTTAAATTTGCCAAAACCTTGCAGAAGGTTGCGGAGGGTACGGGAGTTAATTACATCGGCGGTTATTCCGCTTTGGTTCACAAGGGATTTTCGGCAGGAGACAGGGAGCTTATTTCATCTATCCCCGAAGCCCTTTCCGAAACCTCCAGGGTCTGCTCCTCCGTAAACATAGGCTCTACCCGCGCGGGCATAAATATGGACGCTGTAAAGCTTATGGGACAGATAATTGTTGACAGCGCAAAGGCGACTGCCGGCGATCACTGCTTCGGTGCGGCAAAAATAGTTGTTTTCTGCAATGCGGTTGAGGACAATCCGTTTATGGCAGGAGCTTTTCACGGAGTGGGAGAACCCGACACCGTTATAAACGTGGGCGTAAGCGGTCCGGGAGTTGTAAGGGCAGCCCTTGCGAAAATGCCGAACGCCAACATAAGCGAAATTGCGGAGGTCATTAAAAGAACCGCCTTTAAAATAACCCGTATGGGACAGCTGGTAGGCACTGAAGCAAGCAAGGCTTTGGGCGTACCTTTCGGTATTGTGGATTTATCGCTTGCTCCCACCCCTGCCGTCGGAGACAGCGTAGCTCATATTTTAGAGGAAATGGGACTTGAAAGCTGCGGCGCTTACGGCACTACCGCCGCTCTTGCCTTGCTTAACGACGCCGTTAAAAAGGGTGGCGTAATGGCTTCCTCTCACGTTGGCGGTCTTTCGGGCGCATTTATCCCCGTTTCCGAGGATGCGGGAATGATTGACGCAGCCAACTGCGGCTCACTTTGCCTTGAGAAGCTGGAAGCAATGACTGCGGTTTGTTCGGTAGGTCTTGATATGGTGGTAATTCCCGGGGATACTCCCGCTTCCGCTATTTCGGGAATTATTGCCGATGAAGCGGCAATAGGCATGGTAAACAGCAAAACTACCGCCGTGCGCGTAATTCCCGCTATCGGTATGAAGGAGGGTGAAACTCTCGAATTTGGCGGGCTTTTCGGCAGCGGTCCCGTTATGAAGGTAAACAGGTTCGACTGCTCTAAGTTTATTGACAGGGGAGGACGTATTCCCGCACCCTTGCAGAGTCTTAAAAATTAGAGCGGGTTCACATAAAGCTCAGCATGCATCTTTTCGGCAAATTTTACCGATAACTTCGGTAAAATTTCCTGACCTGAGCAATACGGCAAGGCGGCGGTTATTTAAGCTCAATGCAATAACCGAGGAAGCTTTGCCCTCTTACCCTGCCGTTTTTGCGGCAGGGTTGGTTATTTGCGTTAATATCTCATCACACAAATAATAAACAAAAAATAAATGCGAATAATATCAAAAATTGAAAAATCTACCGAAATTTTTTAAAAGATTATTGAAAAGATACTCTGATAGTTGAAAAAAATTTTTAATGGGTTTAAAATATAAACTGAAAAAAATCAATAACAGTTTCAGCTGCATAATATAAAAAATCCGAGTAAAAGAATGTAACGGGAAAGGTGGACGGCACAATGCAAAGCACTGTTAACGGAAGTTCTATTCAAACTATTATAGAAATGGACAAAAAAGCGAGAGAAAAAGTAGCCAATGCTAAAAAAGAAGCGGAGGAAATTAATTCTGAGGCTGAGGGAAAGAAAAAGCAAATGCTTTCTGACTATTTGGAGCATTCCAAAAAACGCCTTGAAATGGTAAAACAAAGCTACCGCAAGGAAGCAGATAAAAAAATCAGCCAAATAAACGCCGAAAAGGACAAAAAAATATCCGACTTTGATAAAAAGCTTAATGAACACCGCAATTCCATGATGAACAGCATATTTGAAGCAGTTACCGGCTGCAAACGGAGGGCTTAGTTATGGCTGATGCAATTACCGCAAAAGCCAGAGCTATCTACGGCAAACGCCTTACCAAAGAGGATTACAACAATCTGCTTCACAAAAGCGGAGTGAGCGGAGTTGTGGCATATCTTAAAACTACCGAAAAATACCGCAGCGCCTTTGCAAATGTCAACGAAACGCAAATACACAGAGGTCAGGTGGAACAAATTCTGGAAAAGCAAGTGTTCGAACTTTACAGTAAGCTTTGCCGCTTTATGTCGGCGGACAAGGACAGCTTTTGCGGATATTTGATAAAGGAATTGGAAATAAAGCAGATAGTTTCCGCTTTAATGCATATAAGCGTAAATTTGAAAGACGGTTATTTGTTGGAAATGCCGGCGTATCTTATGGGACATTTGTCCTTTGATTTAATGAAGCTTTCGAGAGCGTCAAGCTATAAAGAGGTTCTGGAGGTTATTTCGGATACCCCGTATTATAATGTATTAAAGCCGCTGCTGAACGACTCAAAAAAGGGTGAAAAGCTTGAAGAATGTGCAGTGGAGCTTTACAGCCATTTTATAAAATGGGCATTTAAAGCTATTGAAAAAGATTATAAGGGCGAGGATGCAAAGAGCTTAAAGGAAATTTTCTTAAGGCAGTCGGATTTATCAAATCTGATGATTTGTTACCGTAAAAAAAGTCTTTTTAACGAAAGTAAGGAGCAGATAAAAAAATCGCTTTATGAATGTTATTACAGAGTAACTCCCGCTATCATAGACGAAATACTTTCACAGCAGGACGCAGCCGAAAAGCTGCTCTCTCTGCTTAACAGAATTTATCTTAAAAACAAAATCGAATATGATCCGATGTTTTTGGAAATAGCGGTTCGCCGATATAACAACAGATTTTTTAAAAAGCAGTTAAGCTTCACTTCCAACGGCGCTATGGCTTTGTACTCTCTTATGGGGCTGTGTCAGGTGGAAAGATCAAATTTGCAGAAAATAATTGAAAGCGCAAGATATAACCGTTCGCCCGAGGAAACGGAAAAGCTGTTGGTATATTAGAGCTAAGCTATATGATCAAAAATATGATAATGATCAAAAATATGATATCCCCAATACAATAGAAAACCGGAAGGGCAATTCTAATGGCTATTGAAAAAATGGCTCTCGTTCACATCGAGGGCGCACTGAAAAGAGTAAACAAAACCCTTATCAAATGCTGTGAAAGCTACTGCTTTCACATTATAACCTCCTCAAAAGGAGGCGATAACGGAAAAGGCTTTCGCTCCTTGAAGTCAAAAAGCCCCTTTGCGCCTATTATGAACAAAGCAAAGGCTCTTGCAGACGGCTTGGGAATAGAAATTAAAAAGGTTGACTATGATGATATTGATATGAATGTCACCATCGACTTTGATAATTACTATAAAGATATTGAAAGCAAATACAACGAGCTGTTTGAACAGAAGATTAAAATTGAGGAAGCGTTAAAGGATCACAGCGTCTCTCTTATGCAGGTGGAGAAATTGGCAGGTCTTGATACGGATTTCAGAGAAATTTTCGCTTGCAAATATGTTAAACTGAGATTTGGCAGACTCCCTCTTGACAGTGTTTTAAAGCTTGATTACTACGATGATAAAAACTTCATCTGCTATCATTTTAAAGAAGAAAACGGTTATTCTCAGATTTTATATGTCACTCCCGCCGCTGACGCAGTGGAGATAGACGATATTTTTAATTCGCTTTTCTTTGAGCGTGTTCACCTTCCCGAATATATCCACGGCGACGCTGATGAAGCCAAAACCGAGCTGTTGAAATTTGTTAAAGAGGAAAATGCGCGCTTGGAAGAGGTTAAGGGAGAAATAGAGTCGTTAAAGCTTGAGGTTGAGGAAAATTTCCTAAAGGTTACAAGCAAATTAGCTTCCATTGACCAAAGCTATGACTTAAGACAAAATGTGGCAGCCGTTAATAACAAATTCTTTATGTCGGGATATGTTCCCAAAAGAAAACTTAAGGAATTTACCAAATCGGTTGAAAGCGTGGGAGATGTTAATGTTATTGAAAAGCCCGTTGACAGCGAACCTAACTCCCCGCCCCCTGTGCTTTTGCATAATTGCTGGCTGTTCAGACCCTTTGAAATGTTCGTTAAGATGTACGGACTTCCCAACTACAAGTGCTTTGACCCCACACCTTACGTGGCGGTAACATTTATGCTGATTTTCGGCATAATGTTCGGCGATCTGGGACAGGGACTCTTAATAACGGTTTTGGGAATTATTCTTGACAAATGGAAGCATGTTAAGCTTGCTCCCATTATGCAGAGAATCGGTATTACCGCCGCATTGTTCGGCACGCTTTACGGTTCGGTGTTCGGAAACGAGGAGATAATAAAGCCCTTCTTTAAAATCCCTTCGGTATATGAGGCGCTGGGTTATTCCTCAGAGCCGAAGGATATATTCCAGATTTCCACCATCCTCCTTATTGCGGCAATAGGTATAGGCGTTGTGTTGGTGCTTATATCTATGGCAATGAATATTGTCACAAATATAAAAACATCGAATTGGCTTTCCGAAGCGGTCATAAACCCTAACGGCATTGTGGGAATGATTTTCTATGCCTCTGCCGCTGTTGGCGCAGCTCTTACTCTTGGTATGGGAATAAATGTGTTTACCGCTCCTTATGTTGCTTGCCTTATCGTGCTTCCATTGGTGCTGATGTTCTTAAAAGAGCCTATTATAAATCTTGTCAACAAGGTATTAAGACCTAAGGCAAGAGATGACACTTCAAATATTGTTCATGCGGCAAAAACTTACAGTAATGCTGTTTCCGAATTGGATAGCGTAAACGAAAAGGAAAAAGTTCTTGATCAGCTTACAAGCTTGGGTTTTGTAAAAGCTCAATACGGCTTCCTTTCTCTTGACAGCTACAAGAAAATAAACTCCGCTGTTGACGGAAATTATGTATTCTACCCCTTCCAATCCGATGAAAACAATGTTTATGGCGTTTATATTGCTCCTGTTAAGGAAATGCCTGTGACAGAAAGAAGCTTTGCGGCCTTGGGCTTTAAGAAAATGAAAATGCCCGATCACATTGAGGATATACGCAAGGAGCAAAACCTTCACCTTTCCGACTATATGACGGAAGCAGTCAGGAAGGAGCATAAAAGCGTTGGAAGCTTTATAATCGAAGGCTTTATTGAACTTTTTGAAGGATGTTTGAGCTATATAACCAACACTATGTCCTTCCTGCGTATCGGCGGATTTATTTTGAGCCATGCGGGTATGATGCTGGTTGTATCTACTCTTGCAGGCAGTGAAACGTCTGTGAAATATTTCCTGGTCCAGATTTTGGGCAACCTGTTTGTAATAGGTATGGAAGGCTTCCTGGTAGGCATTCAGGTACTGCGTCTTGAGTTTTACGAAATATTCAGCAGATTTTATAAAGGCGACGGAAAGCCGTTTAGTCCGGTGGTTGCAACCTTTGACGCCGAGGACTGACAGCTATCAAAAAAACAAACAAGGGAACTACCCTTAAATAATTAAAAAATAATAAAAAAAAATATTTTCTATTCGGAGGAACTAAAAATGGATAAAGCATATCTCTTTCTCTTACCTTTAATTGCAGTAGCTCTTATTATTATACCTCTTGTAATTGCCGTAAAGCGCAGGAAATCGGGCAAGCCCGTAAGCATAAGGAAGTCGATTCTTGTTAACGCCTGTTCCTTTATCGGCTGTATGGCACTGATGATTTGTGTAATGCCCGCTTTTGTAGGAGCAGAGGGCGCAGATGCGGCGGCGGAAGCAGCCGACGGTCTTTCGAAGGGTATGCAGTATTTGGCTGCGGCTCTTTCCACAGGTCTTGCAACAATAGGTACGGGTCTTGCGGTAGGTCATGCAGCTCCTGCGGCTATCGGAGCTACCAGCGAGGACGATAAGAACTTCACAAAGTCGCTTATTTTCGTTGCCCTTGGCGAAGGCGTTGCGATTTACGGCTTACTTATTTCTATCCTTATTCTGTTCAGCTGATTTAATAAGGGGCTGTAAAAGTTGACGGTTGAAGGGGGTAAGACTCCTTAAGGACATTTTTAATCGACGAAGACGCTCCACAACTGTCAACCGTAAACTGTCAACTGTTTCAGCCCCGGCATTACATTTCTGATTATTTTTTCGGAAGGATTATCTGATGAAGTTTTATCTTATAAGCGACAACACCGATACCCTTATGGGTATGCGTTTGGCGGGAATTGAGGGCGTTTTGGCTCACGAATACAGTGAGGTAACGGAGCAGCTTGACATAGCTATGAAGGATAAGGACGTTGCCATTATCCTTATAACAAAGAAGCTTGTTGACATATGCAGAGACAAGGTCTACGAGCTTAAGCTTAACTGTCCCAAGCCCTTGATAGTTGAAATCTCCGATCGTCACGGCGACAGCAAAATCGCTCAAACTATCAGCGAATACGTTAACGAGGCTATCGGTCTTAAAATTTAGAACTGATTCAACAATTTTTATCGGAACAACGGAAAGGATTAAGGCTATGGATATTTTGGAGAAAACAGCCCGTTTTGAAGAGGCTATCAATAAAGCCGCCGATGAGGAAATCAACGCTTTGCTTGACGAAGCAAAAAGGAAGGCGCAGGACGCAGTTAAGTGCGCCGACGAGGAATACCTGGAGGAATGCTTCCATACCGTTTCGGAAGAAACAAAGAACATAAAAAGAAATTTAGCTCATCAAGTTTCTCAAAAGGAGTTTAAAGCTTCAAAGGAAATTTTTGCTCACCGCAGCATGAGGGTAAATGAGTTTTTCGAAAATTTGGAAAAGGAAATAGCTGAATTTTCCAAAACTCCTGAATATGAAAAAAGACTTATTGCATTAACGGAGGAAACGGAAAATGATAATTCCTTTGACGAAAATACCGTAATTTATGTTAAGCCCGATGATGTGGATAAGATAAAAAAGCATTATCCCAATATAAACGTATGCGGCGACAAAAAGATTAAATTAGGCGGAGTCTCGGTGTTTTTCCCCGAAAAATCTGTTTTTGCGGATAAAACCTTTGACAGCGCCTTTGCCGAACAAAAAGCGGAATTTGTCAACAACAGCATTATGCAGCTTTAGAATTTGTTTTCATAGAAATTGGCACGCATCTTTTCGGCAAATTTTGCCGATAACTGCGTCAAAATTCCTTGAAATACACGAGTATTCCTGCGGAATTTTTCCTTGTCCTCGACAAAATTTGCTCGAAAATCTGCGCACCATTCCTATGAGAACAAGTTCTTAATTCAATACTTATAACCTAATATAACCGCCGACCGTGACGGCAGGCGGCACATCGGGCTTTGTATTATCGAAAAAATTTCCGGCGGCTTAACCGCCGCATACGTTCTTAAAAAACTTCCTTTATTGAAAGGCAGGAAAAAGACTTGAACACTATTTATGCCATAAACGGTCCTGTAATCAAGGTTAGGGACACAAAAGACTTTTCCATGCGTGAAATGGTTTATGTGGGCGAAAAAAAGCTTATCGGCGAGGTTATCGGCGTAAACGACCTTTTTACAATTATTCAGGTATATGAAAACACAGACGGCTTAAAGGTAGGCGAAAGCGTTTATACCACAGGCTCGCCTATGTGCGCCACCTTGGGACCGGGAATAATCAGCAATATTTATGACGGAATTGAACGCCCCTTAGGCGATATGAAAAGCATATCGGGCGCTTTTGTTTCCGAAGGCAGCGCTATTCCCTCTCTTAATGGGGAAAAGAAATTTGACGTTACCGTTGCCGTTAAGGTCGGCGACACTGTAACGGCAGGTCAGATTTATGCTGTCTGCCCCGAAACTCCTCTTATAGTTCACAAATGTATGATTCCCCCCTCTGTAAAAAAAGCAACTGTTGCTTATGCTGCGCCAAACGGTCAGTATACGGTAAACGACACGGTTTTAAGGCTTTCCGTTGAGGGAGAAGACGCAGAATTGCCTTTAACATTATGCCAAAAGTGGCCTATAAGAGATCCAAGACCTGCAAAGCAGCGTATGCCCGTTACAAAACCGCTTATAACAGGTCAGCGTATCATTGATACCGTTCTTCCCATAGGCAAGGGCGGCACGGCGGCTATTCCCGGCGGCTTCGGCACAGGAAAGACTATGACTCAGCATCAGCTTGCAAAATGGTGCGATGCGGATATTATCGTATATATCGGCTGCGGCGAACGGGGAAACGAAATGACGCAGGTTTTAGAGGAGTTCGGCGAGCTGATCGACCCAAAATCAGGCAGACCCCTTACCGACAGAACAGTCCTTATTGCCAATACGTCAAATATGCCTGTTGCGGCTCGTGAGGCTTCCATTTATACGGGAATAACTCTTGCCGAATACTATCGTGATATGGGCTATCATATAGCAATTATGGCGGACAGCACAAGCCGCTGGGCAGAGGCTCTTCGTGAAATATCGGGACGATTGGAGGAAATGCCTGCGGAAGAGGGCTTCCCCGCTTATCTTCCTTCAAGGCTTTCCGAATTTTATGAGCGTGCAGGCTATGTTAAGACCTTAAACGACAGCGAGGGCAGCGTTACCATTATCGGTGCGGTTTCTCCTCAAGGCTCGGACTTTTCCGAGCCTGTTACGCAAAACACGAAGAGATTTGTGCGCTGCTTCTGGGCACTGGATAAATCCCTTGCTTATGCAAGACACTATCCTGCTATTAACTGGATGACCAGCTATTCGGAATACGCCGAGGACCTGGAGTCATACTATTCGGAAAATGTAAGCCCCGAATATATGCCCTTAAGGCAGGAAATTTCCACGCTTTTGGTTGAGGAAAACAACCTTATGGAGATTGTA
The DNA here is from genome assembly GCA_947427325.1 of uncultured Clostridia bacterium. Classification (GTDB taxonomy): domain Bacteria; phylum Bacillota; class Clostridia; order Oscillospirales; family Ruminococcaceae; genus Ruminiclostridium_E. The sequence continues at coordinate 8,683 of CANEHP010000048.1, forward strand.
AAGCTTATCGGCGCAGACGTTTTGCCCGACGATCAAAAGCTTATTATAGAAATCGCAAGAGTTATCCGAGTGGGATTTTTGCAGCAGAACGCCTTCCACAAGGACGATACCTTTGTTCCTTTGAATAAGCAGCTTCTGATGATGAAGGTTATTATCAAGCTTTATCATGAAGCAGGCGACGCAATAAAAAAAGGCGTATTGTTCTCCGATATAGTTAAAACGGGCATTTTTGACAAGCTTATAAAAATAAAGTACGATATTCCCAATGATAAGACGGAAATGTTTGACGACTATGAAAAGGAAATTGATGATATTATCGGAAAATTAGGGCGTATCTGAAAATAAAAAAATATGCCGATTGCGGCTTTTCAGACAGCCCCAACATCCGAGGCGGCGTAATTTTTTGCCGTCAGCAGAATAACCGAAAGGAGAATGCCTTGATTTCGTTTTTCGTAATTAAGGACAGCTTATAAAATGGCAGTACAGTATGCAGGTCTTACCTCCGTAAACGGACCGTTGGTGTGTCTTGAGGGAGTTAATGGCGTAGGATATGAAGAAACAGCCACCATTACCCTTGACGACGGCACTCAGCGTATGGGCCGTGTGGTTCAGATGGAGGGCGATAAGGTAATATTGCAGGTTTTTGAGGGTACAAACGGTCTTTCCCTTAAAAATACCAAAACTGTTTTTGGCGGAAGACCCTTGGAAATTCCCCTTGCAACAGAAATGTTAGGCAGAGTTTTTAACGGTGTGGGAAAGCCTATTGACGGTCTCGGTCCCGTGTTCCCCGAAAAATATGCCGATATTAACGGCCGTGCTCTGAATCCTGTTGCCCGCTCCTATCCGCGCAACTATATCCATACGGGCATAAGCTCCATAGACTGCCTTATGACGCTTATTAGAGGTCAGAAGCTCCCTATCTTCTCAGGCTCGGGACTTTCTCATAATAAGCTGGCAGTACAGATTGTCCGTCAGGCTAAAATTGCGGATTCCCGAGGCAAGGACTTTGCAGTGGTTTTTGCGGCTATGGGAGTTCAGAACGATGTAGCGGACTACTTCCGCCGCAGCTTTGAGGAATCGGGAGCAATCGGCAGAGTTGCAATGTTCCTTAATATGTCAAACGACCCGATTATCGAGCGTACGTTAACGCCGAGATGCGCACTTACATTGGCTGAATATTTGGCTTTTGAAAAGAATATGCACATTTTGGTTATTATGACGGATATCACCTCTTATGCGGAGGCTCTTCGCGAGTTCAGCTCTTCAAAGGGAGAAATCCCCGGAAGAAAGGGATATCCCGGCTACCTTTACTCCGACCTTGCTTCTCTTTACGAGCGTGCGGGAGTTATTGAAGGCAGCAGCGGCTCGGTAACACAGATACCAATTCTCACCATGCCCAATGATGACATCACCCACCCTATCCCCGACCTGACCGCATATATTACGGAGGGACAGATAGTATTCGACAGAAACCTTGACCAAACGGGCGTTTATCCCGGACTTTCGGTGCTTCTTTCACTTTCAAGACTTATGAAGGACGGCATCGGAGAGGGCTATACAAGACCCGACCACCCCGATGTATCAAATCAGCTGTTTTCCGCTTATGCAAAGGTGCAGGACGCTCGTTCGCTGGCTTCCGTTATCGGCGAGGATGAGCTTTCCGCAACCGATAAATGCTATATGAAATTCGGCAACGCCTTTGAGCAGAATTTCCTTAATCAAGGCTTTGAAGAAAACCGTTCCATTGACGAAACTCTCAATCTTGCATGGGATTTGCTGTGTATGCTGCCTGCAAGCGAGCTTGACCGTATGAGCGAGCAGCTTATTAAGGACAATTACGATCCCAAGAGAGCGGAAAAGTTCCAATAAAAACCCTTGAATCATATATTTCCGCAACAGCTCCGCAGGGGCTGTCCGATATAATATCTCTCCCGGAAAAGAGGTGAGCTTATGGCTCAGCAACAGGTCTTTCCCACAAAGGGAAATCTGATGGCATCAAAGCGTTCCCTTGCACAGGCGCAGCTCGGCTATGAGCTTATGGACAGAAAGCGCAATATTCTGATAAGAGAAATGGTAGCGCTTTCCGATAAGGCGAAGGAAATAAGAGGACGCATAGACAATGTTTTTGAGGAAGCCTACAAATCACTTGAAATTGCAAATATTATGCTTGGCGTTGTCACTCCTCTGACAAAACAAATTCCCGAAGAAAACAGCGTTAAGGTCACCTATCGCAGTGTTATGGGCGTTGAGCTTCCCAATGTAACGCTGGACGAAAATCCGCCCGTTATGACATACAGCCCAATGCTTACCAACAGCCAATTTGACAGAGCGTATATCTGCTTTAACAAAGCAAAGCAAATGGCGGCTACTTTAGCTGAAATCGAAAACAGCATTTACCGCCTGTCTGTGGCGATCAAGAAAACTCAAAAGAGGGCAAATGCTCTTAAAAATATACTTATTCCGCGGTATACCTCGCAGGTTAAGTTTATAACAAACGCTTTGGAGGAAAAGGAAAGAGAAGAGTTTTCAAGGCAGAAGATTATTAAGGTCACCAAGGAAAAAAAGGAGTTTTCCGAAAATCAGTAATATATAGACACACCGCACAAAACTCAAAGGCTTTGTGCGGTTTTTAGTATAATACTATTTCTAACTTAAAAACATTCTTTGAACGTTTTTAAGCGTTCCGCTGAAAGCGAAACCGACGGGACAGCGTCCCGTCGGGAAATAGTACCCAACATACATTTCACGCCGCCTTCAGCGGCTATTCGACCCCAGCCGAATAATTTAAAAAGGTTAGCACCTTTTTAAATTGGATTTAGTATAAAAAGCCGTTCGCAACCATTGGTTGAGTGAATTTTCTACCTTTGGTTGTGTGAATTTGCCCCTTTTCAACCGATGTTCCCTTTTCAAAATGCAGAAATTATTGTAAACTTTGAGCGTAAGGAAAACAAAAAAGCTGTAAAATTCAACAGGCGGAAAAAGCAAAAAATATTTTGAAGAATTTTCAGCCGTATAAGAAAGGATTTATTATGTTAAAGGAAAGCTTAGGAAGAAAAATTGCAAATTTCAGAAAAGAAAAGGGACTTACTCAGGAGGATTTGGCGGTAAGGTTAGATGTGTCGGCGCAGGCGGTGTCAAAGTGGGAAAACGATATATCCTGTCCCGACATTATGCTTTTGCCCAAGCTGTCCGCTATTTTTAACGTAAGCGTAGACGCTCTTTTAGGCTGCGAAGAGGAAGCCGAATCGGTGCAGTTTGTGCCGCAAAAGGAAATAAGGGACATTTCCGATCTTGTAATGCGTATTATTGTTGATTCCTCGGAAGGAGACAAGGTAAGGATAAATCTGCCTCTGGCGATTTTGAAAATGGGGGTTGACGGGGGAATGAATATGCCTCAGATCAACGGCAGCGATCCCCTTAAGGGCATAGATTTTGCTCAGCTTATTGATATGGCGGAAAAGGGAGTTTTGGGAAAGCTGGTGGAAGTGGAAAGCGCCGACGGAGATACGGTTGAAATATTTGTGGAGGAAATATGAGGATAGTTGTGAAGGGCAGCGATGCCAACATTAACCTTGTAATTCCCACCTCCCTGCTTTGCAGCGGAATTGCAGTAAGGCTAATCGTCGGGCACTGCATGGAAAAGAAAGATAAGCAGTCCTATGAGCAGGTAAAGGCTATGGCAAAGGAATTAAACAGATTCAGAAAAAAGCACAGGGGCTGGGTGCTGGTGGAAGTCGAGAGCGAGGGTGAAAAGGTGCTTATTAAGCTCTGATGAAAATCAGAACTTATTCTCATAGGAATGGTGCGCAGATTTTCGAGCAAATTTTGTCGAGGACAAGGAAA
>CANEHP010000049.1 GCA_947427325.1 uncultured Clostridia bacterium
GGCAAAATTTGCCGAAAAGATGCGTGCCAATTTCTATGAGAACAAGTTCTTAAAGTATTATACCTCATAAAAGGAGTTTTGTCTATATGTCTGCTGTAAAAAAATCAAAAGGTATACTTTCGTTTTTTATGATTTTCGCCATTTTCGTCGGCTTTTCGTCATATAATAAGGTAAACGCCGCTTTTGTCCCCGATGTGGAAAAAATTTACAGCGAAGGCGTTTATATGGTAAACCTCGATACGGACGTGGTTATTTACGCAAAAAACGAGCATAAGCGCTATTACCCCGCCTCAATCACCAAAATTATGACCGCCATCGTAGCATTGGAGAGCTGCCCCGACCTTAACGCAAAGGTAAGGGTTGGCTCTGACGCCATGAACGAATTTTGGGGCGACGATTTAAACAAGAGAGGCGCTTCAACCTGCGCCTTTGAAATAGGACAAACTAACCTGACCTATATGGACTGCCTTTACGGTCTTATGATTTCCAGCGGCTGTGAGGCGGGAAACATTCTTGCTCTTAACCTGTGCGACACCATAGAGGACTTTGTTGCGCTTATGAATAAAAAGGCTCGGGAGCTGGGCTGTGAGGACACCCATTTTGCCAACACTCACGGACTTTGGGAGGAGGATAACTACACCACTGCCTACGATATGTACCTTATTATAAGATACGCATATGACCATGTGCCCAAATTTATGGATATAAGCGATACGTACAGCTATCAGTTCCCCGCCAATGACAATAACCCCGACGGCTACACCAAGTATAACACAAACCCTCTTATTTCCGCAAGCTCGGATTTTTACCTCGAATATGTACACGGAGTAAAAACGGGAAGCATTGACGAATATTACGACAAGGACGGAACGACCCACCCCGGCGGCCGCACTCTTGTTACCACAGCGCAAAAAAACGGCTTTACATATATTTTGGTAACGCTTCAGGCGCCCTTTTACAATGAAAACGGCGAAAAGTACAGCTACAGCGCCCTTGATCACTATCGCCTTTACGAATGGGCATATAAAAGCTTTGCGTATCAGACTGTAGTTTCGGAAAACGAGATCTGCGCCGAGGTCAATGTGGAGCAGGGAGAAAACGACCGCTTGCAGCTGGCTGCAAAAAAACAGTTTTCCACCATTATTCCCAAGGATTTGGCAGAGGGCGGAGAAAACGGCGGTTCTTCAGACCAGTCTGTAAGCCCTGTTCAGAAAAAAGTCACTATGCTTTATGACAACATAATCGCCCCTGTGGAAAAGGACGAGGTACTGGGTAAGTTAGAGGTGATTTATCAAGGCGAATTGGTTCAAACCATCGACCTTGTCGCCGCAAAATCCGTAGAGCGTTCACAGGTTGCATACATAGCCGACAGAGCCAATTCCCTTACGGATACCTCCTGGTTCTTTCCTCTGCTGATGCTTCTGGGCCTATGTATTGTTACGCAGCTTATCCTTTACTCCGTCCGCCGCAGAAAGCTTTTGCAGGAAGCAAGAAAAAGAGAAAGAATGCGCAGAAAAAACAGCTATAAGTAAGCGGGAATCAACTGTCAATTTTTACAGCCCCCTTCTAAGGTTTTATAAAATTTTAAGGAGCATGGTTTTTATGTTAAATATCACTGTGGTATCCGTGGGGCGGATCAAGGAAGATTATTTCCGAAGGGCGTGTGAAGAATACGGAAAAATGCTGAGCGGCTTTTGTCGGTTTTCGTCCGAAAATGTGCAGGCGGAAAAATTAAACGGCGATCCTTCGGATAAGGAAATTCAAATTGCTCTTAATAAAGAAGGGGACAATATACTTAAAAAAATCCCTCAAAACGCTTATGTAACCGCCTTGTGCATAGAGGGCAGGGAAATGACAAGCCCTCAGCTGGCGGCGGAATTGGAAAAGATATCCTTAAGCAGCAGCAATATATGCTTTATAATCGGCAGCTCCTTCGGTCTTGGCGATAAGGTAAAGGAGAGAGCGGATTTAAGGCTTTCAATGTCAAAAATGACCTTTCCCCATAATTTTGCGGGAGTAATGCTTTTGGAGCAGCTTTACAGGGCTTTGTCCATACTAAACAACCGTAAATACCATAAATAGAAAACCTCGGAAAACAAGCTTCGGAAAACAAACCTCGGAAAACAAACCTCGGAAAACAAACCTCGGAAAACGCAGAAAAAGGAAATTTGCAGATGAAAAATTCAAGGCTGTATCCCCTTGTCTGTCTGATAACGGGCATAACAATAATCACAGCAGGCATACTCATTTTGAATATAGGACAGCAGATGATGAATATTATCTGCTACTTAGGCGGCATTGTGGTAATGCTGCACTCTTCTTTTTGCGCTCTTGCGGTAATAGGAAAGAGAAAAATCCTGTCAAAGGATTCTGCAAAAAGTCTTTTAATAAGCGCCTTTATTAACCTGTGCGTCGGCGTGGCAGTCGTGCTGCTGCCGAGATTTAACCTTGTGCCCGTTTATATAATTTTTACCCTTTATATCCTTGTAAATGCCATTATTAAGCTTATTGACTACTTTATTGACAGGAGGGACAATGTTTCGGGGCGGCTTAAGGAGCTGCTGCTTTTTGTTTTTTTCTTAACCTTTGCGGTGCTGATGACATTTGTTCCCGAAATGGGCAGGAGGGGCTTCTTGACCGTTGCGGGAATTTATTGTATAATATATGGTGCATTTATGCTTTGGGATTTTGTGTTTCAATGTCTGCCCGAAAGCATACAGCGCAGGTTTAAAACCAAGCTGAGTCTGCCTATGCCCGTGCTTATTTCCACATTAAGACCCTTTGTCAGTTTAAAATCGAGAGAAAGGCTGAATACTCTCGACCCCGAAAAAGCAAGATCGGAAATGAAGCCCTTTTATCCCGGGGGCAAGGAAACGGAGATCCCCCCCGATATGGAGGTGCTTATACATGTAAGCAGCAGAGGCTACGGCATTATGGGGCACTGCGATATTGCCTTTGAGGGAAAAGTGTATTCCTACGGCTCCTACGACCTTGAATCCACCGCCCTTTTCGGCACTATCGGAGACGGAATATTTCTTACCTGTCCCAAGGAGGATTATATAAGATTTTACGTAACCGCCACTCCCCGTGAAATTTACGGCTACGGCTTCAGGCTGACCGAGGAGCAAAAGCAGGCTGTCAAACAGGAAATAGGCGACATTATGGAAATGGTTTATCCGTGGAAAACACCGTTAGAGGAGCTTTATGAAAAAGATCCCGGGATAAAGGGAGAAGCCGCCGCCGATTGGGGCAGCAAAAAGTGGAACTGCACAAATGCGGACTTTTATAAATTTAAAAGCGGCAAAATGAAAACATATTTTGTGGTAACCTCAAACTGCGTAATGCTTGCGGACAAGATAGTAAAAAAAGCCTGCAAGGACATAAGCATCAGCGACCCTACGGGAGTTTTTACTCCGGGAGAATATTTTGATTATTTGGAGCATCTGCTGGCAATGGTCGGCTCTCCCGTTTTTTGCAGAACCATTTACAATAAGTACACTACGGCAGGCTGGAAGTACACCCCCCGGATTCCCTATTCATCGCCAGAGCTGGAGACAATGACGGAGACGGAGGCTAACCGCTTGGCTGTCAAAAAAAATAAAAGGAATGAAACAATATGAAAAGAGGTAAAAATGAGCGGTAAAAAAATTGACTATTCGGACAAATTTGAGGGAGCGATAATAGGCAGCGCATTAGGCGACGCTTTCGGATATCCCCTTATGAATTTAAGCTTTGAGGATATTTGCGCCGCCTTTGAAAAGTGCGGCGCAAGAGAATTGGCTGTAAACAGAAAAGCAGGCACAGGGCTTTTTACCGAGGCAACGCAGATGACCCTGTTTACCGCCGACGGAATTTTGTGGGCAAGCAACGAGCATACCGCCTATGAAAACAGCGCAGTTGCCAACTACGTTTTTTATGCCTATCAGGAATGGCTTTATATGCAGACGAAAACCATTGCGGACAGAGAGTATGAATGGATATTTGACAAATCAAAAAATCCCAATATGTCCTCGCTTCTTAAATCCAAAGGCTTAGGAAAAAACAGACGGCTTAACGATACCAATATAAAAGCTCTTCTTGACGCAAAAAACAATAATTTCGGAACGCTCTCAAAGCAGGTTAACGGCAACACCGACAACGGAGCGGTTAAGCGTGTTGCTCCTGCGGGACTTTTTTACGGACAAAATCCGGATATGGCTTTCAGAATAGCCTGCGATATAGGCGCAATTACCCACTCCCACCCCGACGGCTATCTCCCCTGCGGAGTATATGCCGCTACGGTGGCGGGACTTATAAACGGCAAAGCTCTTGACGATGCGGTTAACGATGCAATGGCTCTTCTTGCTGCATATCCCGGCAACGAAAACACCTATCGGATGCTTCAGAAGGCGGTGGATATGGCTAACGACGAGGATGTAGAGCCTCAAGAGGGCTTGTCTGATTTGGGAGACGGTTTTTCCGCCATTTCCACCCTTGCCATTGCGGTTTACAGCGCTGTTTTGCATCAGAGGAATTTTAAATTTGCAATAGCCCTTTCTGCAAATCATGACGGCGACAGCGCAGCCTGCGGTGCAATTACGGGCGGCATTTTAGGTTCCTGGTACGGACTTAAAAAGCTTCCCCGGGACTGGCGCAAAAAAATACAGTATTTAAACCTTATGGAGAATGTTTCCGATGTGCTTTTTGACCGTTCGGAGTATGCGGTTGAGGAAAACGACAGGGATTAGGGATAATTTACTCTGATAGATACAGTATGCGTATTTTAAAAAACTTTCCTTGTCAACCACAAAATCCGCACGCAAATTCTTATAAACTCAGTTCAAATAAACTCAGTTCAAATAAACTCAGTTCAAAAAATTTCCTTTCAGTATTGAAAATATTTACCCAATATGTTAAAATAATAACATAAAGGCTAAAAGATATCGTTTTAGCTAAAAAATAAATTTTTACCGTTAAGGAGGTTATCACAAATGGGCTTTTTAACAGGCAAAACCGCAATAATCACAGGTGCGGGACGTGCAGTTCTTTCAGACGGACGCTGTGGCTCTATCGGATACGGTATTGCTACCGCTTACGCCAAGGAGGGCGCAAACATCGTTATCACAGGACGCAACGTAAAAAAATTAGAGGACGCCAAGGAGGAATTGGAGCGTCTTTACGGCATCAGAGTTTTGACCGTGCAGGCCGATGTAAATGCGGGGGCAGACAACGAGGCTGTTGTTCGGAAGGTTGTGGACAAAGCTATTGCGGAGTTCGGCAGCATTGATGTGCTTATCAACAACGCACAGGCTTCCGCTTCGGGCGTTCCCATTGCGCAGCATACTACGGAAAACTTTGATTTGGCGGTTTATTCGGGCTTATATGCCGCTTTCTACTATATGAAGGCCTGCTATCCTCACCTTGTAAAGTCCAAGGGCACGGTTATTAACTTTGCATCGGGCGCAGGACTTTTCGGAAACTTCGGTCAATGCTCCTACGCCGCCGCTAAGGAGGGTATCAGGGGACTTTCCCGTGTAGCTGCAACCGAATGGGCAAAGGACGGAATAAACGTAAATGTGGTATGTCCTCTTGCATGGACCGCACAGCTCGAACAGTTTGAAAAGGCATATCCCGACGCATACAAGGCAAACGTTCACATTCCTCCCTGCGGTCATTTGGGCGACTCCGAGCTTGAAATCGGCAGAGTTTGTGTACAGCTTGCATCTCCCGACTTTAAGTATCTTACGGGCGAAACCCTTACGCTTGAGGGCGGACTCGGTTTAAGACCGTAATTTCAGAACTTGTTCTCGACAAAATTTGCTCGAAAATCTGCGCACCATTCCTATGAGAACAAGTTATTATACTAATTCTCGATTAAAATAAGACAAAGCCGGCGGGCGGGGCGTTCCTGATCAAGGAAGTCCCGACGCAGGAATATGCGGATATTTCAAGTCGGGCTGACGCAGAACAGGGACGCCCGGGTCGTTGGATTTGTCTAATTTTTATTGAGATTTATACTAATTCTTGACTGAAAGTAGACAATCTTTGCGGTCTGATTTTCGCAATACTGCGTTGTCGTCCTTGCAAGGCGTCAGCCTTGCGGCGTCCTCCGCCTTGTCTTGCAAAAATCATCCTCGCAAATCTTTTGTCTACTTTCAATCAAGAATTAGTATTAGTATTAGTTTTCAGATACGCACTAACTAAGGAGAAAATATAAATGAACGGTCAAGCAATACAGCTAAACCATAAGGAATTTGATATTTTGGTTGCGATGGAGCAATCGGACAAGCCTCTCAGCCAGCGCAAGCTGGAGGAAACAACGGGTCACTCTCTTTCCACCGTAAGCAGAGTAATAAAAAGGCTTGCCGAATACGGCTATGTAAGCGGAAGCGGGATAACGCCAAAGGGGCTTTCCGCCCTTGAGCCCTACCGCGTTAAAAGGGCGGTGTTTATTGCGGCAGGCTTTGGCTCAAGGCTTGTTCCCATTACTCTCAATACGCCAAAGCCCCTGGTAAGGGTAAACGGCAAGCGTATGATCGATACCCTTATCGACGCCTGCCTTGATGCGGGAATCAGCGAGATATACATTGTGAGAGGATATTTGGGCGAGCAGTTTGACCAGCTTCTTTATAAGTATCCTCAAATCAGGTTTATAGAAAACCCTTCATACAATGAAGCAAACAATATCAGCTCCGCAATGGCTGCAAGATATCTTTTGCAAAACGCCTACGTTCTTGAAGCCGACCTTTTGGTGTTTAACCCCAAGGTTATACAAAGGTACAACTACTGCTCCAACGTTTTGGGTATATGGAAGGACCGCACCGACGACTGGTGTGTGACTTTAAAGGACGGATATGTTGACGAAGAAAAAATCGGCGGTCTAAACTGCCATCAGATGGTGGGAATTTTCTATCTTAATTCCGAGGACGGCGCAAGGCTTGCCGAGGATATAAAAACAGCCTATGAGGCGCCGGGCGGCAAGGAGATGTATTGGGAAACAGTTCTTACTCAGCGGTTCAGAGGCAAGTATAAGATAGAGGTTCGCCCTTGCAAGCAGGAGGACATTGTGGAAATCGATACATTCCGGGAGCTGAAGACTGTTGATAAGACCTATGATGTTTGATTGAGCGAAAAAGTAAAGCCGCAGCAGCAAATATACGGTTATGAAAAATAAACCGTGTAAATGCATTATCCCTAAAAATAAAACGATAATAAAAAGGTAGTCAAAAAGGGCAACGCTGAGGAGCGACCCGACTAGGCTATGAGATATTACGGTGAAAGAGGGCTGTAAAAAAACAGCCCACAAAAAAGAACCGCAATCAAACGCAAAAGGGTTTGATTGCGGTTCTTTTTTGTGACATAATTTAGTTATCATGAAAAATCAATCACAAACCTATTATACTACATATCAACTGAAATTACCGGTAGATTTGGGTAAAATCACTGAAATATCTGACCCGGTATATACATTTTGTAATGTTCGCAAAGGAAACAAAGGACAAAAAATATCGTGACGACCCATACAGAGCGGTAAATTTCCCTATTGACGAAAACGGAAATCCCTTCTGTCCAAACGGCAAAAGATTTTATTATATGGCGAGTTGTCCGATTAAAGGAAACAAGTATGGTCGAAAAGAGGAACTTTACCAATGTGAGGATTGCACCGATTGTCCGCACAAACCAAAATGCTGCAAACGCAAGGGAAACAGAATCGTGAGAATGAGAACAAGTTCTGAATGAGGAGTTGACAGAAATTCACGAAGAGGTGCCGGGAAATCCGAACAGCATTCACGGTGCATTACTCCGCACAAATCGTAGCATACAAGCGGAGGGGGCATTTGGAGAAATCAAGTGGAATCATTCCTACACAAGAGCACGGCGAAGAGGGTTAGAAGGATTGATTTTGGAAATTTCGCTCATTTCCTGTGGTTTTAACCTGCACAAATACCATTTGCAAAAATTAGCAGGTAAAGTTGCGGCATAATTGAATACAAAGGTTTTCAGCTTTTCAACCGAAATTTAATTGAAATATTATCGGTTTGTTTGCCGTGCTTAAAAACAGCTTATTTTTGTTTTTGGTGATTGTTTTTGAAAAAATAAATCCGAGACAGCTCAGATTTGAGTGCCTCGGATTTGGGTGGGCTGTTTTTTACAGCCCCTTTTGGCAACCTCCCGCCAACATCCTGTTGACGCCCTGCAAGGACAACAACGCAGTATCGCAAAAATCAGACCGCAAAGATCGTTTTTTAGTCGATAACCGGTATGATACGCTCCCGACAAACAAGGTATGAAAAATACAGGATGTGTACAGACGCAAAATGCGCTTTTGCCGGTTTTGATTCGGTAAATCCAACCGAAAAGCGAATCGAGCTGCGCACCCCGCCGCCTGCGCCGATATCCGCTCTGCTCCGCCTCATAAATATCGGTGCAGGCTTCACAGAAATTTTGCGGCTTCTTTATTAAATTTTGTTTAAAATGTGCAAATCTATATTGACAAAAATCAAAAAAATATGGTATAACAATAAATAATAAGCACAAAGGTAAATTGGCGTACCGACAGCGGGAACAGGCAAAACACCGCTTTCCCGCAAAGATCGGAAGCAGGTATTAAAAAATTTTAAGGTATTTGCGTTTCTTGCCGCAAAGTATTAAATCGAAAGGAATTTGGATAAATGATAAAACAATCATTGTCAATAATAACGGTGGCTTTTATGTTGATGTCAGCAACCTCATGCGGCGTTGCCGATAAAGAGGACAAAATTCAAACGGCACAGGAAGTTGCCAAAAATATGGGAATCGGAATCAGTCTCGGAAATACAATGGAAGCATACAAATCCGATAACTGCGAAAAAATTACATATGAATGGATACCCACCGTAGGAAACAATACTCCCACGGATTATGAAACCTGCTGGGGCGCGGTGGAAACCACTCAGAAGGCTATTGACGGAATGAAGGCGGAGGGCTTCGATACCGTGCGTATTCCCGTTTTTTGGGGGAATATGATGGAGAATGACGGAACCTACACCATAAATTCCGAGTATATAGCAAGAGTAAAGGAGATCGTTGACTATTGCCAAAACGCCGATCTGTACACGGTGGTCAACATTCACCATTTTGACGAATTTATTATTCGCCGCAATTCCACGGAGAAGTGCAGGGAAATTTTTACCGTATTATGGACTCAGATTGCGGAATATTTCAAGGATTACCCTTATACCCTTGTATTTGAGGGGTATAATGAATACCTTGGAGGAAACCGATTCAATGAAAAAGGAAAGCTGACCGAGCTTCCGAAAAAAGAAGCCTATGAAATGACAAATGTTTTAAATCAGGCCTTTGTAGATGCGGTAAGAGCAACGGGCGGAAAGAATGGGGAGCGTGTGCTTGTTGTTTCGGGTTACTGGACGAATATTGACAATACCACCTCTCCTGAATTTATTATGCCCACGGATACCGTAGACGACAGGCTGATGGTGTCGGTTCATTATGTGGATAACTCTATGTACTGGGCAAAAAAGATAGGTGGCAATGAGTGGATGAGATATATTGACAATCAAATTAAGCTGCTTAACAAAGCGTTCACCGAAAAAAACATTCCCGTATTTTTGGGCGAAATCGCCGCAAGATATCCCGAAGAAAATTTTGATTCCGGGGTAACCGATAAAAATTCGGCAAAATGCGTCGAAATTATGCTTAATACGCTTCTTGACAACGGATTTGTTCCTGTTATTTGGGACGTAAACGACAACTTTTATTCCAGAACGGAATACCGAATAAAATATGACAACGAGCGGAGTATGTTTAAGGAAATATCCGAAAAACTGCACGGCAAACAATAAACCTATTGCGGCGTCCCGCCCAAAAATGAAATAGGATGCGCAGCAATTTTTTCCATAGGCAAGGCGAAGGACGAAGGCTTGCCGGCGCAAGTCGGAGACGGCAAGGAAGCGTATGAAAAAAAGGGCAAGCGGATATTTTATTTTTGAGCGGGACAGCGCATCGTTGCCCGGATCGGTATCTGTCGTATAAATTAAAGTTATATAAATATTTAATACTTGGAGGTATTATAATGATTTCCGAAAAAATTCTTGACAACTGGAGTTTTCAAATAAATTGGCAGCCTTGGCAGGAATGGAACGGCGAAGCTGTCACCTTGCCCCACGACTTTATGCTCGGCACGCCACGCACTCCCGATTCCCCGACATGGGCAGACTATGGTTTTTTCCAGCCCTGCAAGGGTACATATATGAGGAAAATCGTTAAATCCTCCGCCGAGACGCAGCTTCTTAAATTTGACGGGGTTATGGGTCTCTGTGAGGTTTTTGTCAACAACAGCAGAGTCTGTTTCCACCCTTACGGCTACACTGCCTTTGTCTGTGACATAGGCAAATATCTTCACGACGGTGAAAACACGCTGCGGATCGATGTTGATGCGTCCTGTCAGCCCGCTTCCAGATGGTACACCGGTGCGGGACTCTACCGTGAGGTGGAGCTGCTTACCTCAGGCAAAGATCACTTTACTCCGTGGGGAGTTACGGTAAAGATCCTCAGCATTGACGGCGACAGCGCTCAGGCTGAGTTTTCGGCCGACATGATTTCATCGGAGCATCAGACTGCGGAAATAAGCTTCAGCGTGCCCGAAATCGGATTTAACATGGTTCGCTCTGCTCAGCTCGAAGTCGGCGATAACCATTTCAGCGCAAGGGCGGTTTTGCACGGCGTATCGTCCTGGTCGCCCGAAACACCGGTTGTATATGCATTAAATGCGGGTCTTAAGACAGCGAACTGCTCGGACGAGACCTCGGTCAGCTTCGGCGTCAGAACCGTTGTCTGCGACTGTGAACGGGGATTGCTGCTCAACGGAAAGCCCGTCAAGCTTTATGGCAGCTGCAATCACCACGACAACGGAATCGTTGGCGCAGCTTCTTATCGTTCATCCGAGGAGCGCCGTGTGCGGATACTTAAGGAAAACGGGTTTAATGCCATCCGATGCTCACATAACCCGCCGTCAAGCATAATGCTCGACGTCTGCGACAGAATGGGTATGCTCGTCATCGACGAAATTTTCGACTGCTGGAAAAACGGCAAAAAGCCCTATGACAATCACTTATGGTTTGATAAATATGCGGCGGAGGATATCACGTCCATGGTATTACGCGACCGCAATCACCCGTCAGTGATTATGTGGTCTACCGGCAACGAAATTTTCGAGCGAGGGGGCGAGAACAACGGCTACGCCATCGGAAAGATGATCGCCGACACCATAAGGCTGAACGATGACACAAGACCGCTTACCCACGCATTCTGCGCCTTCTGGGGCGACCCTAACGATTCCATGAACGGCGACACCGATCTGCCGCCGGAGCAGCCCGATTACTGGTGCAAAAAGATCGCTCCCCAGGCGGGAAATCTTGAAGTGCTGGGATATAACTATCTCACTCACAGGATTCCAAAGGACGAGCGGATATTTTCCTCTCACCTCTTTGTCGTTACCGAGAGCTACCCTATGGATGCGGTTTGGGTAAAAAATATGATGGATTCTCACGAAAAACTCATCGGCGAGTTTGTCTGGACGGGCTGGGACTACTTCGGAGAAACCGGAATAGGGCATATTGACTACGACACCGATAAGGCGCCAGGCTGGATGCTTACCGGTTATCCCGAGCATATTTCAAACTGCGGCGATTTCAGCATCTGCGGATTCAAAAAGCCTGCTTCATATTACCGTGACGCTGCATGGAACAAGGAAGCCGTCAGAATATTATCCGTTGATCCCGACAACTTCGGCAGACCGAAGGGAATTTCTTCATGGGGATTTTATGACGCCGAAAGGACGTGGAATTATTCCGGCAAGGAGGGCAGACTTACTGAAGTTCAGCTGTATTCCACTGCCCACGAATGCGAGCTTTGGCTTAACGGCAAATCCCTCGGCAAAAAGACTCCGAATGAAAAGGGCATTGCCTTATTTGAGGTTGAATATACGCCCGGAAAACTGGAAGCGGCTGCATATATCGGCGGCAAGGTCTGCGGAAAAGACGAGCTTTGCACCGTCGGGGAAGCGGCTTCAATTAAAATAGTACCCGATTTAACCGGCAAGACGGGCGCTGCGGATCTTATATTTGCGGAAATCTATCTTTGCGACAGCGACGGAAACGTAGCGTGGACAGCCGACGATGAAGTGACTGTCACCGTCGAGGGCGGCAGAGTGGTCGGCACAGGCTCGGGCAAGGTTGACGATGAACATGACTATACTGCAAATGTATGCTCTGCGTATCACGGAAGGCTGCTTGCGGCGATACTGCCCGAGAACAGCGAGGTTAAGGTAACGGTAAAGACTTCCGATTTTGAAGCGGCGTCGGTTATAAAGTGAGTAAAGCTGTATAATACCAATTCTTATAATAGAGCGTGTTCACATAAAATCAGAACTTGTTCTCAGTATGCAGATTTTATGTGAACACGCTCTATTTCCAATTTAATTTAGAAATAGTATTATAGACAGCCTTGCAAAAATCCTGCATTTATTGCTTTGTCGG
>CANEHP010000050.1 GCA_947427325.1 uncultured Clostridia bacterium
TCCTGCAAAAATCATCCTCGCAAATCTTTGTCTGTTTTTAGACGAGAATTAGTATTAAATCTTGATTTTCTCAGTATTTCCCAAAGGGTCAACCTTTTCTACCGTTGAAATTCCCTTTTTCACTGCATACCTTAACGCCTCTTCAAAAGTATTCTGGAGAGCGTTTTCGGCAGTAATTCCCCTTGAAACAAGACTTCTGCAATGGGCAAAGCCCTGTGCGGCAGCGTCCTTTTCGGCATAAACCAAAACCTCGGCGGGCTTTATTAAGGGAGCTTGATTTTTTCTTAAAAGAGCATTTGCAACTGCGTTTACATTTACCGCAAAGCCTGTGGCAGTGTGGCTTGAACCAAAATCACCCATTAAAGCGTCATACCGTCCCCCCGACAAAACAGGCATGCCAAACCCCTCCGTATATCCTCTGAAAAGCAGCCCCGTATAATAGTTCGCCTTATTCACAAGACCCAAATCCAAGGTTATCTTGTCTTTAAAACCAAGCCGGCATAAATATTCATAAGCTTGTTTAATATCCTCCAATACATCAAAGGCTTTTTTGTCCTTAAATATATCTTCAGCCCTTTTAAAAACCTCTTCTCCTCCAAAAAGCTTAGGCAGGCTGTATAAAGCCCTCGCATCATCATTGCCGCCGTATTTTCCCAAAATAAGCTTCAGCTCGGGAAGATTTTTATTTTCAATATATTCTCTTATGATCTCGGTTTCTTCCTCATCATCCGTAATCCTTGAAATAAGAATTTTAAATAATGCGCTGTCCCCTATTTCAAATCGAAAATCCTCCGTTTCAAGCACCGTCAGTGCTTCCGTGGCAAGATTCAGAATTTCCATATCCGACTTTTTTGAATCACCGCCTATTATCTCCACGCCGCTTTGGGTTATTTCATCATCTCTGCCGCTGTCCTTGGGATTGATCCTGAAAATATTCTGATTATAAAACAATTTTAACGGAAAAGCCTCGTCCTTTAATCTTGTTGCCGACAATCTTGCAATAGGCATAGTGGAATCGGGGCGAATTACCATAAGCCTGCCCTTGCCGTCGGACAACTTGTACATACTTTCCTGGGCAAAATAGCGGGATTTCAGCATAAAGACATCGTAAAATTCAAGTCCTGGAGTTATTACCTCCGAATAACCGTAGCTTTTAAAAAGCTTTTGAAGCTTGTCCTCAACTGTTCTTCTTGCAACACTTTCATCAAAAAGCAAATCCCTTGTACCTTCGGGTGTTAATAAATCGTTTTTCTTCATAAATTACCTTCGTTACTTTATTTCACTTTAGCGCACTACTATAATAGCATATTATCTTAATAAAATCAAGCGTGAGAAAACTATTTGGTTAAATCAACAAAAATTTTTAACAGCCCGATTCTTATTCATATAACATAGTTAATCAGTACCTGATTTATACAAATTTGCGTACAATTTCCAAGGTGCAGCCCCACCGCCGATAATCCGAGACTCCCTCTGCCTAATAGAAGTTAATCAACGGATTTTCAATTATATCAAGTGCGGATTCATACACTGTTTATCAGAAAAAAGTCATTTGCGCCGTTTTGTCAAGCCCCTCAAAAACACCCATTTCCTCTAACTTCTGCATAACGGTTTTATTTATGCCGCCTTGTATCTGAATATCTTCAATACTTACAAAATCCTTTTTATCAATAACTTCCTTAATTCCCTTTGCGGCATTTTCTCCGCAGCCGTCCACGGCAAGCAAAGGAAGCCTTAAATTACCGTCCTCGATAACATATCTTGTGGCGTCGCTTTTTAAATAATGCACAGGCAAAAACTTTATGCCGCGGTTAAGCATTTCATAAATCAGCAGGTACGCTTCAACCATTGATTTTTCCTTAGGGCTTGCGTCGGGGTTGGCTTGTACTTGCTGAATACGGCTTTTAACCGCCGCTTTCCCCGCCAAAACAGTTTTAACCTCGATATTTTCGGTATGCTTTGTCAATATTGCCGCATAAAAGGCGGAGGGACGGTATATTTTAAACCATCCTAATTTTACCGCACCCGTTACATAAGCCGCCGCATGCGCTTTGGGGAACATATATTTGATTTTTTTACAGCTTTCAACATACCAATCGGGAACGTCATTATCCTTAAAAGCCTGATAAATAGTATCGTCAAAAAGCTTTTTGGCATTTCCCTTACGTGTGATTTCCATTATTTTAAAGGCAAGTCCCGGTTCAACACCCTTGTGCATAAGATAAACCATTATGTTGTCACGAGTTCCGATTACCTCGGAAATAGTGCAAGTGCCGTTGGCGATAAGATCCTTGGCGTTGCCCACATACACGTCCGTACCGTGAGAAAGTCCCGAAATCTGCAAAAGGTCGGAGAAAAGCTTGGGCTTTGAATCCTTTAGCATCTGAATGGTAAAGTTCGTTCCAAATTCGGGCAGTCCGTAAGTTCCCAAAGGCAGCAGCGCCGGATCTTCCTCTTCAAAATTAAGCGCCTTAGTGGAAGTAAACAAGCTTAAAACCTTGTCGTCGGAGGTAGGGATATCCGCAATTTTTAATCCCGTGGAATCCTCCAAATGCTTATAAAGCGTAGGCACATCATGTCCCAGCTCGTCAAGCTTTAATATGGTATCATGCAAAGCGTGGAAGTCAAAGTGCGTTGTAATAACGTCCTTTGAAGCGTCATCGGCAGGTCTTTGAACAGGTGAGAAATCATATATTTCATAAGCGTCGGGAACAACCACCATTCCGCCCGGGTGCTGCGAAGTGGTTCGTTTAACGCCCGTAAAGCCTATGGCAAGTCTTGTCATTTCCGCATTGTTATATGCCTTGCCCTTTTCCTGCATATACTTTTTAACAAAGCCCAGTGCGGTTTTATCCTGTATTGCCGAGATCGTACCCGCCTTGAACACATGATCCTTACCGAAAAGCTCTTCCGTGTATCTGTGTGACTGCGCCTGATATTCGCCGCTGAAGTTAAGGTCAATATCGGGGGCTTTATCGCCCTTAAAGCCAAGAAAGGTTTCAAAAGGAATATCGTGTCCGTCTCTTTCCATTTCCTCGCCGCAAACGGGACAGTTTTTAACAGGCAAATCATATCCCGACTGAACGGTACCGTTGGTAATAAATTCATTATGGCGGCATTTTTTACATCTGTAATGAGGCGGTAAAGGATTGACCTCGGAAATACCCGACAATGTGGCTACAACGGAAGAACCTACCGAACCTCTTGAACCTACCAGATAGCCGCATTCGTTGGACTTTTTAACAAGCTTCTGAGCTATCATATAAAGCACCGAAAAGCCGTATTTTATAATAGCGTTAAGCTCCTTGTTGAGTCTGTCTTCAACTACCTTAGGCAGCTCATCTCCATACAGCTCATGAGCCTTGTTCCAGCAGAGACTTTGCAGCTCCTCCTCCGCTCCTTCAATAAAAGGAGTATAAGTGCCGAGAGGAATAGGGCGCAGATCCTCCACCATATCCGCTATTTTATTGGTATTGGAAACAACCACCTCGTAAGCTTTTTCAGCGCCCAAATAAGCAAATTCCTCCAGCATTTCCTCTGTCGTCCGCAAATAAAGCGGCGCTTGATATGCGGCGTCGTTATAACCTTGTCCCGTTTGCAAAATCTCACGGAATATGGCGTTTTCCTTATCCATAAAATGCACGTCGCAGGTGGCTACAACAGGCTTATTGAGCTTTTCTCCCAAAGCGACTATCTTTTTGTTTATCTCCTGCAAATCCTCTACGGAATTTACCTTGCCCTCCCTCAAAAGGAACATATTGTTCCCCACAGGCTGAATTTCCAAATAATCGTAGAAATTGGCAATTTCCTGTATGCTTTCCTCGGACTTGCCCTCGAATATGGCTCTGTACAGCTCTCCCGCCTCGCAGGCGCTGCCGATAATCAGTCCCTCTCTGTGATTTTTCAGCTCGGACATAGGTATACGGGGCTTTTTGAAAAAGTAATTAAGGTTGGAATAGGATATAAGCTTGTACAGATTTTTAAGTCCCGTATTGTTTTTGGCAATAATGATTTGGTGATATGTAGGCATCTTTTTAACGTCTATATTTCCCATAGCCGTATTCAGATCGCCTAATTTTTCAATAGTTCTTCCCTTTGAGGAAATATCAATAAGCTTGATAAAAATCATAGCAAGCATTTTTGCGTCATCGCTTGCCCTGTGATGATTAAAATCTCCGCAGCCCAATTCATCCGCCATTGCGTCAAGAGTGTACTTCTTTTTGTTTGGAATAGCCGCCCTGCAAAGCTTTAAGGAATCTATATAGGGATTGTGAAAATTTATCTTGTTTCTCTCGCAGGCAACACGGATAAAGGAGGTATCAAAATCCGCATTGTGAGCTATAAGAGGTGCGTCGCCGCAAAACTCCAAAAATTTCAGTACCGCTTCCTTTTCGCTTGGCGCATCGGCTACCATTTCATCGGTAATGCCCGTTAATTCGGTAATATTTTCGGGAATATGCTTTTCGGGATTTACAAAAGTGTTGAATTCCTCCACAACCTTTAATTCACGCAGCCTTACCGCTCCGATTTCGGTAATTCTTTCGGAAGCCTGCGAAAGTCCTGTGGTTTCTATATCAAAAACTATAATATCATCGTTAACGGAGCGGTTTGTACAGCCCTCAACCAATGAGTGTCCGTCATTGACAAAGTACGCCTCCATACCGAACAGAATTTTAAACTTGGTGTCGGGATTTCCCTTTCTTATTGCATTTAATGCATTCATGGCATCGGGATAAGCCTGAACATTTCCGTGGTCGGTAATTGCCACAGCCTTATGACCCCAATCAAAAGCCCTTTTAACCAAATCTCCAGCAGGAGTTATACCGTCCAAATCGGACATATTTGTGTGAAGGTGCAGTTCCACGCGCTTTTCGGGCGCATTATCCTTTTTCTTGATTTTCTTCACCTTCATTATGGACTTAGGCTCAAGGTAATTTGACTTCGTAAATGTATCAAACTTAAAATCACCGTTTACAAGCAAGGTATTTCCGTTTTTTATAAATCCGAAATCCCCTGCCTTTTCGGAATCGGTAAATATTCTTAAAGATTGAGAATTTGTATAATCGGTAAAAAACGCTGTTATAATTGTATACTTTCCGTCTTTTATCGTTTTTTCCTCAACACTGAAAACCTCTCCCCAAAAAGTAACGTCATTTTGCTCCTCAAATATATCGCTCATTGCTATAGGCGGGTTATTTACAGCCTTTCCCGCCAACAGCTCAGCTTCTTTTTCCAAAATGTCGGAGTCAAACATAAGAGGCATTTTTTCGGGTTCTTTATGTACCGTCATACCTCTTGAACGCTTTTGAGGTGCATTTCCGCTGCCGCCTGAATACTCTTCCTTATAATACTTCTTTTTTTCCTCATTGTAAGGAGGGGGAGCAGGAATAAAAGCTTCGGGAGGGGGAGAAGGATAATTTATATCTTCAAGCTTTATCTTTTCTTCTCTGTTATCTATATTAACAGCCGTAACTCCGTCAAATATAACTTTAACGGTTACATCAAAAAAGCCTTTGGCATATTTTTCGATTTCCTTATCAATACCGCCCTCTGAAAGAATATCGCCGCCGCCGTTTTTCAAGCTGATTTCATATACTCCGTCGCCCTCGGAAATTTCCGCATTATTTAAGTATCCGTTTATTTTTCCCTTTAATGACGGCTTGAAACGCATCATTTCAATTATATGATAAATTCTGTCGGAGGAAAACAATAAGGACGGATACTTCGGATATATTTCCGCCGATTTAAGACCAAGCTTATTTGCAATCGTTTCAGCTGCGGAAATAATCTTTTCCGTTTCGGGAACATCGTCCATTGACAGCTGAATAAGCATTGTTTTGCTCTTTTTGTTATATATAATGGAGCATGCCTCGCCGCTGCCCACTTCTTTACTGAAATCAGCTTCTTCAAACAAATCACAAAGTTTTTTCGACATCTTAATTACCCTCTATACATCGATTATCAAAATCAGAGCTTGTCTATTTCTTCAAGTAAAACAGGCAATAGTTCTTCTTCCTTTACCTTACGAAGTATCTCGCCTTTTTTAAAAACAAGACCTTCGCCTTTTCCCCCTGCTATACCTATATCTGCTTCTTTCGCCTCTCCCGGACCGTTGACAACGCACCCCATAACGGCAACCTTAATATTTTTATGTACGCTTGCCATTGCTTCCTCAACCTTATGAGCTAACCCGATCAGATCTATTTGAGTTCTTCCGCAGGTGGGACAGGAAACTATTTGGACTGTATTTTTTCCTCTGCCCACTGCTGTCAGTATATCATAAGCCGCTTTTACTTCAAGCACGGGATTTTCGGTGAGAGAAACCCTTATGGTGTCGCCTATTCCGTCGCAAAGCAAAGAACCTATTCCTACGGCGGATTTTATAACGCCCATTCTCTCCGTTCCCGCTTCGGTAACACCCAAATGCAGGGGATAGTCACATTGTTCATTAAGCAGTCGGTATGCCTTTATCATAACGGGCACGGAGGAAGCTTTTATGGAAATAACGGTATCCTCAAAATCCTGCCGCTCCAAGAGCTTAACATGATTTAGTGCGCTTTCAACCAAGGCTTCCGCACAGGGAGAGCCGTATTTTTCGAGCAGAGATTTTTCCAGAGAACCCGAATTTACGCCGACTCTTATAGGTATTTTATTTTGCCTGCAAGCTTTGCAGACTGCCTTGACCTTATCCTCCGAGCCAATATTCCCGGGATTTATTCTAAGCTTATCAACACCCGTTTCAGCACATTTTAAAGCGATTTTATAATCAAAGTGAATATCCGCTACCAACGGAACGGAAATTTTATTTTTTATTGCGGGAATAAGCTGTGCTGCTTCAACAACAGGCACAGAAACCCTCACTATCTCGCAGCCCGCCTTTTCCAGCCGAACCGCCTGCTCGACATTTCCCTCAACATCATCGTAAGGCACATTAAGCATTGACTGAACATAAATATTTCCGTCGCCTAAGGTTAAATTTCCGACTTTAACTGTCTTTTTCAATATAACACTTCCTTCTTAGAGCCTGTATCCATAGTTAACAGAAAACAGTCTTATCCCGTAACCAGCTTAACAATATCGTTAAAGGTAATAACAAGCATCAGCAGCATAAGCGCAGCAAATCCGATAAAATGCACTATTCCCTCATGCTCGGGCTTCATAGGCTTACGTCTTATCAGTTCTATTATGAGAAAAATAATTCTGCTGCCGTCAAGTGCCGGAATAGGCAAAAGGTTCATTATTCCTAAATTTATTGTAATAAAAGCTACCATAGAAAGAAAGTTTACCGCGTTTTCTTTGAAATTTGTCCCCGACGCAGTTGTCTGAGTAATAACCGAAACCGTGCCCACAGGTCCGGAAAGGTCGTTTAAGCCATATGTCCCGCTTATAAGGTCACCAAGAGAAATCCAGACCAATCTGCCGTAGCTTGCAGCCTCCCTAAAGCTGTAAGCGAACACATTTCCGAAATCTATTTTATAGGCTCGAACCACAAAATCCACAGCAACACTGTTTCCGTTTTCGTTTTTAACCGCCGCAAATTGGACGTTGTCAAGATCAATAATTTCACCGTCTCTTTTTACCTTAAAGGAATAGCTTATAAATTCTTGATTTTCATCGGTCTTCATTGCCTTATTCTGCAAGGCATAGGAAATGTCCATCGAACTCCATACCGAATGACCGTTAATGCCGACAATTTCATCTCCCTCCTGCAAATACTGCGACGATACGGGATTTTCTCCGCTGAACTTTGCGATTTCGGGAGTAATAACGATACCGCTTAAAATGATTACCACAGCGCATATAATAATGCCTAAGATTAAATTCATAACCGGACCTGCCGCAAGAACTATCATTCTCTGCCAAACAGGTTTATTTCTGAAGCTCCTCGGGTCGTCGCTTTCCTCGTCTTCCCCAAGCTGAACAGAGCCGCCTAAGGGCAAAAGCTTTATAGTATACAGAGTTTCCTTGCCTTGTTTCTTAAAAAGTCTCGGTCCCATTCCCAAGGAAAACTCGCTGACCTTCATTCCGCAGGCTTTGGCAGCGAAAAAATGCCCCATCTCATGAATAATTATCATAAGGCAAAAAGCAAGTATTGCTAAAATGACAGTAACAACAGCAGTCATATTTTCTCCTTTTTCATTCTTTTTTGCTCCATTATTTTCCTGCTTCTTTTTTCGTTTTTGGAATTGACTTTTATTAGCAGGTTTCGCTCATAAGTATCTTTGTTACGAACACATTTTCTTTTCTGTTTCTTTTTCTGTTTCCAATATTACTTCGGAAGTAAGCTCCTTTGAAAAGCTTACATTTTCCATAGCCCACCGTATTTTTTCGGTTATCTCCAAAAAACTTATTCTATCCTCCAAAAACAGCTTCACGGCAATTTCGTTGGCTCTGTTCATAATGCAGGGCATATTACCGCCTTTTTTCAATGCGGTTCTCGCCAAATTCATACAAGGAAATACATCGTCGTTTGGTTTTTCAAAGGTCAAGCTGCCTATATCTGTTAATGATAACGGCTTTGCGGGGGAATTAAATCTTTTGGGATAAGTTAAAGCAAGCTGAATAGGTATTCTCATATCGGGCATACCCAGCTGCCCTATCACAGAGCCGTCCTCAAATTCCACCGCAGAATGAAGAATGCTTTGCGGGTGAACAACTATTTCCACCTGTTCGGGGGCTGCTCCGAAAAGCCACACCGCCTCAATAAGCTCTAAGCCTTTATTCATCATTGTGGCGCTGTCAACGGTTATTTTTGCACCCATAGACCAATTCGGGTGCTTTAAGGCTTGTTCCTTTGTAACTTTTCTTAACTGCTCTTTTGAAAATCCTCTGAACGGTCCTCCCGAAGCAGTCAGGATAATTTTTCTGAGTTTATTTCCCATACTTCCCATAAGGGATTGAAAAATTGCGGAATGCTCGCTGTCAATGGGCAAAAGCTGTACGCCCTTTTCCTTTGCGGCGGCAGTAATAATTTCACCGCCTACAACCAAGGTTTCCTTATTCGCCAACGCCACGTTATTTCCTGCATTTATGGCGGTAAGAGTAGGAATAAAGCCCGCCATTCCTACAATGGCGTTAACCACACTGTTGCAGGGTAAGGCTGCAAGTTCGCTTAGTTCGTCTTTTCCGGTCAAAACCCTTACAGGGATATCCGAAAGAGCATTTTTCAAATCAGAGTATTTATTCTGATCCGCAATACATACATATTCGGGCATAAACTCTCTCGCCTGTTCCTCCAGCAGCTTAATATTGCTGCCTGCGGACAACGCTTTCACCTTTATATTATGCAGTTTTGCAACTTCTAATACTTGTGTGCCTATCGAACCGGTAGAACCTAAAAGAACAATTTCTTTCATAATGAAAAATTAAGCCGAAATCATATTAAGCTTTCGGTGCAGCGCAGTACAAATCGGAAAGACAATAGTTGTACATTATGCCTTATACTAACTCGCAAATCTTTGTCTGTTTTAGACGAGAATTAGTATTAGCTTAATATAATTCGGCAATTTCCTCCTAAAGAATAATTATAGGCGAAATAAGCTTAAATACAAAATAAAGAAACGGCGCTACGAATAACACGCTGTCAAATCTGTCGAGAATACCGCCGTGACCGGGCAAAATCGAGCCAAAATCCTTTACCATACACTGCCGTTTAAGCAGTGAAGCGGAAAAATCTCCAATAACGCTAAGCACCGATCCCACAACAGCTAACGGTATTAATATTAAAACATTTACTTTAAAAGCTGTCTCTCCATTAATCAAGCTGTCAATCCAAGGATAACCAAAGCCTGCAATAATTACAAAAATCACTGAAAATGCAAGTCCGCCGAAAAAACCTTCCCATGATTTTTTCGGACTTATTTTAGGCGCCATTTTATGCTTTCCTATTGCCGAACCTACAAAATAAGCTCCGGCATCGCTAATCCAAGAAATAAGGAATGTTAAAATAACATAAAATATTCCGTATTCAAAATCCTTTTGCATAAACACCATAGTGCTTAAAGAAAGGGGTATCAAAAATGACACAAAAGTCATAAGGGCTATTTCCTGAAATTTTACATTTTCGTGATCCCAAAGCATAATTACAAACATTATCAGCAAAAAAAGTCCCGACAGCATTGGGAAGAATTTTATAAGCTGATTAAAGCACAGAAAGGCAGGCAAGACGGCTACAAATATCATACATATTGCTGCAATTCCTTTATTGGAAAAGTATTTTGTAGCTATTAAAACCTCTCCCACAGCCAGAACAGATACAACAGTCAGCGCAATCATCATAACCACAGCATTATTCAGCCATAACACAAAAATCAGCAGCGGCAGCAAAACCACAGCCGTTAATATTCTTTTCAGCATATAAAACCAACCTAAACTCCGCCAAAGCGGCGGTTTCTTTTAGAATATTCTCTCAAAGCCTTAATTAAATCATTTTCGGTAAAATCAGGCCACAAAACATCCATAAAAACATATTCGGCATAAGAGCATTGCCATATCAGAAAATTTGAAAGCCGCTGTTCGCCGCTGGGACGTATAATTAAATCCACATCGGGCAAACCCTCGGTATAAAGCAAAGAAGAAAACACATCCTCATTAAGCTCCTCAAGAGCTATTTTTCCTTCCTTATAAAGCTCTGCCGCTCTTTTTGTGGCATTCACTATTTCTTCCCTGCCGCCGTAGTTCAGTGCAATGCAGCACCACATTCCCGTATTATTGGCATACATATTCTCAGCCTGAACCATTTTATCAACAACACTCTGAGGAAGCTTGCTTCTGTCGCCCAAAAATCTAATACGTATATTTTTGGAATCAAGCTTCAACATCTCGTCCATAAAGCTGCAAAACAGCTTCATAAGGGAATCCACTTCCTCCTTGGGTCTTGACCAATTTTCGGTTGAAAAAGCATAAAATGTAACGCAGGGTATGCCAAGCTTTACACAGCTGTTAAGACAGTTTTTAAAAGCCTTTGCACCCTGTGAGTGTCCCGCCATTCTTGGAAGGAAGCGCTTTTTTGCCCAGCGCCCGTTTCCGTCCATTATAATGCCTATATGGTTTATGCCAAGCTCTTTTACAAAATTTTTGTCAACCGCATTATCCACTATATTGTCATTATTTCCTTTTCTTTTTCCTTACCGACAGAGTCAACCTTGTCGCAAAACTGATCTGTAAGCTTTTGGATGTCCTTTTCGGCATTTTTCATATCATCTTCCGTGATCTCGGAATTTTTCTTCATCGTCTTAAACTTATCCATAGCCTCACGGCGAATATTGCGGATAGTTACCTTACCCTCTTCGCAATACTTGGAAACCTGCTTAACAAGCTCTTTTCTTCTTTCCTCGGTAAGCTGGGGGAAAACAATTCTAAGACATTTACCGTCATTTGTGGGAGTAATTCCGATGTCGCTTGCCATAACAGCCTTTTCAATAGCCTTTAAAGAAGAGATATCCCAAGGCTGAATAACAAGAATACGGGCTTCTGAAACAGAAACAGCGGCCATAGCGTTTATCTGTGTGGGAGAACCGTAATAGTCGACTGTAATTTTGTCCAAAACAGCAGGATTTGCACGGCCTGCGCGAATTGTGGAAAATTCGTGCTCCAAAGAGGATATGCATTTTTCCATTTTTGTTTTTGCGGAATCAAGAACTTCTTTCATAATTTTAGTTCCTTTCATAAAATACTTTTTTATTCATTTACACTGTTATTAACCAATGTTCCTACCTTTTTGCCCAAAACAGCATCATAAATATTATCGGGACGGCTTAAATCAAAAACAATAAGAGGAATATCATTATCGCTGCACATGGCCGCAGCAGTTCCGTCAAGCACCATAAGACCGGCAGCTAAAATATCACGGTGACTTATATGATCAAATTTTACCGCATCGTGATAACGGTTGGGATCCTTATCATATACACCGTCAACCATAGTAGCTTTAAGCAAAACATCTACATTAAGCTCAGCGGCTCTTAATGAAGCGGCGGAATCTGTGGAAAAGAAAGGACTTCCCGTACCGCAGCCGAAAATTACTATTCTTCCCTTTGCAAAATGTCTGTTTGCCTTCTGCCTGATATACGGCTCGGCAATAGAACGCATTTCAATAGCCGTCTGCACTCTGACTTCACAGCCCAGGCTCTCCAAAACATCGGCAACGGCAAGAGCGTTCATAGTTGTGGCAAGCATTCCGATATGATCGGCTCTTACCCTGTCCATCGTGCCGCTGTCCCTGCCTCTCCAAAAATTGCCGCCGCCTACTACAATACCGATTTCCGTACCGATATCATAGCACTTTTTTATGCTTTTGCAAATTCCTTCAATAGTGGGAAAATCAAGTCCGGTTTTCTTTTCTCCGGACAAAGCCTCGCCGCTTAATTTAAGCAGTATGCGCTTATATTTTGGGGTGACCGTTCCTTCGCTCATAGTGTTCTCCTTCTCAATATTATATGTTAATAATCCAAAACTCTGATTTTTCCCTTTA
>CANEHP010000051.1 GCA_947427325.1 uncultured Clostridia bacterium
CCTAAGAACCCTTTCCTTATCCCCTCTCCCCCTTTCCCCGCTTTGGAAGTTGGTGATTAAGAGTTTGTTTTTTCCCGGTAGGGTTTATTTTGCTTTCGGAGTCCGTTTGTGCGTTCTTTAAAACTGTTGTACTGTTGGGTTTTGGGGCGGCTGGTTAAACAAAGTGCTTTATTCTTTTGTTTTGTTGCTCTTTTTTTAATTTTTTATTTTTCTTTTTTACGATTTTGGAAGTAGAACCCTTTTTGGGATTTAATGCGAAAAAGTGTTTTTAGTCAAACGTAACATCAAAAAAATTGAAAGTTTACAGTTTACAGTTGACAGTTGTGGAACGGCTTCGCCCATTTAAAATATCATTAGTCGGTCTTACCGCCTATGCGAATATGGCTTTTTTAAAGAAACGACTTGAAATGTCGGCGGAAACGTAAAATTTCAAATCTGTCGGCGAAGCCCACACCTTAACTGTCAACTGTCAATTTCTTACCGATATTGGATTTCAGTTTGGCTAAGTACTCATCCGCCTGTTCTCTTGATTTGAATATGACAATGTTTTTATCATTATATTTTTCAAGCATACCGTATATATCGGGAAGCTGTTTTGTGGGAAAATCAACTATCCATTGCCTAAATTCGGCGTCAAACTCCGTTTCCGTCCAGGGCAAATCCGGATGCGGCTTACCTATTCGTGACTGAGCGCCGGACAAGCAAATATCTAATGGGTAATCCAGAAGAAAAACAGTGTCGCAATGCTGCAATCTAACCTCCATGGTTCTTTGGTAATTACCGTCAATGATCCACTTTTCCCTAATCAGAATATCGTTCAGCACTCTGTCAAACTCTTCTCTCGAAACATTTGTTTTATCGGGCTTATGCCAAATCATATCAAGATGATACAAGGGAAGATCGGTTATTTCCTTCAGGCTGCGGGCAAAGGTGCTTTTTCCCGCCCCCGAGCTTCCGATTACAATAATTTTTTCAAGCGCATTTTTCGTCATATTCTTTTACCTCCGTTCAAGGCATCGCCGCCTTTCCGCAGCCGTGATACTGTTTAATAATCGACTGAAAACAGCCAATCCTTGCGGTGAATTTTCGCATATCTTTGCCTGTTTTCGGTCAGTAACTAATATTGAAACTATGCAATATCTATTTTGTAAAAACAAAATCAAGCAGCTCAAACAGACAGCGATTTTTAAAGTAATCTGCCGTCCAGCCGGTATAATCCGTCGTTACCTTAAAGAAAACGGCGTGTCTGCCCGTTACATTTTTTACTGCGGTTTCAACAATGCCGCTGTTATGACCTATCGTGCAGCAGCCTATTTCCTCTCCGTCCTCACCGTCAAGGAGAATATGAAGCCTGCAATCGCATCCCGTTCCGTTTACACGGGCGAGAAATCCCATTGATAACCCTGTAAAATCACTGCCGAAATCATAATATTTGTAGCCTATGACAGTATCGCCTTTAATATCGGTTATAACCCTCTCAAAAACATTTTTTTCCGTAACCATACCGCTGCCCTTGATGACGCAGGCAATGTCGGCGGGAGTAACCTCATAAGGATTCAAGCTTTCCTCAAACCCGAGGGAGGTCATTTCTACGGGCGGAATACTTCCGTCAGGGAGAATTTCTATTTTTTCAACGCAGCCGCGCCGTGACATAATAGTACCGTTTGTCATACGATGATAGAAAATGTACCATTGACCTTTTATGCAGACAATGGAACCGTGGTTGTTGCCGCCGGGATAATCTACGCCGTTATCGACAATATACCCTCTGTATGTAAAGGGACCGGTAGGCTTGTCGGAGGTTGCGTACGCAAGACGGCAGCCCCGCTTCGGCGAATATATAAGATAGTATGTATCTCCCACCTTGCGCGGAGAGCAGGCTTCAAAAAACAGACTTTCATTTTCCGAAAAGCTGTCCCGTTTCTCAATGGGAATGATATGTTCGATGCAGGTTTCGTCAAGTACCTCGTACATATTTTCGCTGTTTATCTCCGCCATAAAGGAACGCTCAAATCCGCAGTAAATATAAGTCCTGCCGTCGTCGTCAACAAGAACGCCGGGATCTATAAACCAACCGTTACAGCATATTTCATCGGGAATGGTGTACTTGTATTTTGACAGCAGCTTAAAGGGACCCTCGGGCTTGTCGCTTACGGCAACGCAGCCCGGAGAATCGATGATGTAGGCGTACAGGTAATATTTCCCGTCCTTTTCCACCACGTCGGGGGCAAAAAGCTGATTTTTTTCATTTGTCCAATCGGTATCGGCGTCCCTGACGCCGTCGGTATATGTGCGGAAAATGTCGCCGTGGCATGTCCAATTATTAAGATCGTCAAGAGGTGCGCTCCAGCATTTCAGAACATAGTCGCAAAAGCTGTCAGAGCCTGCTTTGTCATGAGAACCGTAAACATAGATCCTGTCCCCGAAAACTCTCGGCTCTCCGTCGGGAATGTACTCCCATTTCGGCAAATACGGATTTGACATAATAAGTTCCTCCAATACAATTTTCAGTAATTTTTATAATTGTATCAGAGGTAAAAGCATTTGTCAATGGCATATTCGTACAATATCACCATAAGCCTGCACGGCTCGCAACAAAAATTTTTTCAAAATATTGCAAAAAACAACCGTATATGTTATAATGATTTTTAAACTTATACTTTTTACCTATTTGTATGAAAGGCCACAGAAAAATGTTCAGATACAGGAATGTGATGATAGCGTCCTTTACGCTTTTCTTTTTGTCAACTATGGTTCATCTAATATATTCCTGTCTTGCGCTTCCGAAAAATGAGATCGTTTTTTCTCTGCTGTGCGGCGGCGTGTTTTTTGCTGCGCCCTTGATTTTTGTGCTTATCGGAAAGCTGAAGCGTTTCCAGCCGTATGTTCTTTTGACATTTTTTGCTGCGTCCTGCTTTGTTCTTTCTGTGTTAAACCATTCCGCCTTTTATCTTCCTGTGCTTTTTGCCGCCGCCGTTGTGCTGTGCGGCTTTTTCCTTTCTTCTAAGCTTTGTCTGTATTATCTTTTGCTTACCGATATTATACTTATTGTTTATGTCACGTTGTTTATGCCGGAAAGTTTATACCGTTTTTCCTCGGTTTATCTGCTTATTTGCGTATGCTATAATATTTCGGCTCTCGGAATGACATTGTTTGTGCAGGCTGTAAGAAATAACCTGATATTCTTTAAAAAGAAAAATAAAAGACTGTCTGTGCAAAACCGCCGGAACAATGAATTTTGGGCAGCGTCTGCCGAAAAAATGAATCAAATTGCGGACAGGCTTTCGGATACCTGCAAAAGTATGCTGGCTCGTACCGATATACCCATTCCCGTTCGTGAAAGGCTGTTTAAAATTCAGTCTGAAACGGGAAGACTTTCCATTTCCCTCAGCGATGCGGAGGACTACGCTCTGATGGAAAGCGGAGCTTTGACCCTTGCCTGCGAGCCTTACAGCTTTCACAGCTTGGTAAGCGACGCTGCAGGCTTCTGCTTTGCTTCCTGCTCAAAGCCTGATCTGGATATTATAATAGACTGTCAGCCCGATATTCCTGCGGTTTTAATCGGAGACAGCCGAAGAATAACCCAGGTTATAATGACTCTTTTTGCAAACTCCGTTAAATTCACCGACAAGGGCAGCATTACCGTCAGCTTTTCCGCCAGAAAAACAGAAGAAGGCGTAAATCTGCATATAGAGGTTAAGGACACGGGAATGGGAATAACTCCCAATGCTGCGAAAAAAATTTTTACGGTGTATGCCGAAACAGACGGTAACAAATCGTCCGTTCATTTGGGCTTGGGCGTAGCCAAAAAAATTGTTTCTCTTATGGGCGGCTTTATTTTCGCAAGAAATATGAGAGAAGGCGGCAGCCGTTTTGTCATTACCCTGCCCCAGGGCGTGGAAAATCCGCAGCCCTTTGCCGCTGTTCCGCAGCACGATAAAATCAGCGTGCTGCTGTACCTCAAAAGCTATGCCGTGGCGGCTTCCTCACGCAATCAGCTGGATAAAATGGGCATAAGGTGCTGTATCTGCCGTTCAAGAGCCGATTTTATACTGAAAAAGGACGAAAGCGACATAACCCATATCTTTTTTGACTACGGCTTTTATCCCTTTGATAAACCTATATTTGACATTATGGCAAGAGTTAAGACCGTTGTTGCCGTCTGCGGCGACGGGGAAACCGAAACTCCGCTGCCCAAAAATATAAAGAGGCTTTTAAAGCCTTTGAATATGGCGGTTTTCTCCCGCATCTTCAATAGAGTTCCGACAGATTCGGACGGCTTTGTGCAGGAATTTATTGCCCCCGACGCAAAAATTCTGGCGGCGGAAGAAGCGGCAGGGCAGCTTAAGGCGCTTGAAGCTTATGAAATCAAACCTGTTTACACCTCAAAGGAAAATATTATCGATGAATTGCAAAGAAGCGATTATGACTTAATTATCCTTTCAGACGCATGGGAGGAAATCGCAGCCGAAATTTTGTGCTGTAGTGACGGAATGTTTATGCACATTCCCGTTATTTCGCTGGGCGGCAACTGCGGCGGCTGCTCGGACAGCCTGCCGAAAAGCTTTACGGCTTATGAGCTTAATGAAGTTCTTGTTAAATGGCTGCCCAATAATTTATTAAAGCCCATAGCGCCTAACCCTGTAAAACAAAGCTATGAAGAGCTTAACGCCGTCAGGGGACTTGCCTCGGCGGGAGGAAGCAGGTCCGCCTACAGGGAAATGCTTGAGATATTTGAGGACAGAGCGGGCGAGTCTCTTTCGGCGTTGGAAAAGAACATTACTGACAAGAATTTTGAGCTGTGCACGGTTCACCTTTTGGGTCTACAGTCTGCCGCCGCCAACATAGGCGCAGTTTCCGTTGCGGAAACTGCAAGGCAAGCCCGGGCTGCCGCAAAAAGAAAGGAGCACGGTCTTTTAAAGGAACTGAACGGCGTTCTGAACATTAAGCTTAACCGCTTATTAAGCGATATTGCGCTTTTCTTTGCCGATAACGGCATTTCGGAATTAACAGAATTTCAAATCGGCAAATCCGCTGAAAAGATAGAGGAAGCTTTGGCAGAGGAAAAGGCTGAAATTGCCGCGGAAATGATAGAGCAAATTTTGGAAAATCACATTGGTTATTCAGCTCGAACCGTTTATAAAAACGCCTTAAATGAGATATATGCCAAAAACTACGATAAGGCGCTGTCGGATTTGAACAAGCTGAAAAGAGGAGGGCATAATAATGATTAAAACGCTTATTACCGCCGATTCAAACTGCTACCTTCCTCCTGAAATGATTTTTGAAGAAATACCCGTTATACAGGCGGAAATCAAAACTGAACACGGTTCATTCCGTGAAAGCTACGAAATTTCTTCGGAAAGTCTTATTGAATATGTAGAACGAACAGGCAAAATTCCTCAGCTTATCTGCCCCTCTGTAGAGGATTACCGCAGCTTTTTTCTTAAACACCTTAACAACGCACAAAGTATATGTCACCTCTGCTGCGGTACTAATGTGAAAGATTCTTTTTACAATGCCAAAAAGGCTGCCGAAACCTTAAAAAATGTCTGCGTAGCGGACTCAAAACAAATTGGCGGAGGAATGCTGTTTCAAATGGCGCAGGCTATAAAGCTTGCAAAGGAGGGATTTTCTCCCGAATTTATCATAAGATCCATTGACGAGTTAGACCGGCATATCAACAGTACCTACACCGCCAAGGACACCTCTTGGGGCAGAAGATTGGGAATTATTTCCAGAAATTTGTCAACGGCAATGGACTTTTTCTGTCTTGCTCCGCTGATAACCGTAAAAAACGGCGGTATTAAGTTCGGAGCGGTTATTGGGAGCGATCGGGAATATTACCGTAATTATATTGCAAAAATATTAAAAAATAAGAAAAACATTGATAATTCTCTGCTTGTAATAAGCTGCCCCAGACCATATGCAAAAAGGATCGAGCGGTATAAGGCTGAGGTGGCTAAATATGTAAGCTTTAACCGTATTGTTGTAACCGATATTTCCGCAAAGGTGGTATGCAGGCTGGGCGAGGAGTCTATGGGACTGCACTTTCTCACTCTTTAGCTCACTCCTCGGCTCACTTTTGGCTCACTTTTGGCTCACTCTTCAGCTCACCCTTTAGCTCAATATTTGGCTCATTTTTGGCTCTCCCTTTAGTCCTCTTGCTTTTTAGCTGCGCTGAACTGCGTTCAACATACATAACGGCGGCAAAGACACCGCCTTGCCGCCGTTTTTTAAGTTAAATTTTGAAGGTGAGCAATACAGTTTTGACGCCGTTTAATTTTTTTGGCTGCCGATTTCTGTATCATTGCGCCTCCTTTTTCTAAACACGATCAGCTTACTTAAAATATAGTTAAGTACCAAAACCACAACATTATCGGCAATTTTGGCAAACAGCTCCCACCAAAATCCGCTTATACCGGGTAAGTCCACCAATAAGAACATTATTAGAATATCGACAAACAGGGTAAGTGCTCTTGACCCGAAAAATTTTCCTATCTCCGTAATAATACGCCATCCTTTTTCTTTGCTTTCAAACACCCAGATTCTGTTGGTGACATAAGCAAAGGTAACTGCGCATATCCATGACAGGAAAACAGGCAAAACCGTTGCGCTTTCGCTTTTAAATACCGCCGTTAAGTTAAATACCCATTTCAGAAAGCCCGGTACGCTGTTTTCATTGGGATATATCCATCGAAACAGATAGTATGTTCCGAAGGAAACAACAGTAGTCAGTACGCCGAAAATAATGTAATTACACAACTCTTTATACTCTCTGTATAAAGATTTCCATTCTTTTGGATGAATTGCTCTTTTTAAAATACTTTTTACATCTATGTTCATTTTGTTTTTCCTTTTGTCTTTTCGATATTTTTTTCGATATATCTTTCAATATATGGAATATTATACATTATTTTAAAATTTTTTGCAACCGATAATTTTTAATACCAATTCTCAACAGCAATCAGACAAAGGCGGCGGGTGGAGCGTTCCTAAGCGTTCCTAATCAAGGAAGTCCCGACGCAGGAATATGCGGATATTGGGGGAGGGCTGACGCAGAGCAGGGACGCTTCAATCGTCGGATTTGTATGATTTCTGTTGAGATTTGGCATAAGAAAGGGTTTATATGGAAACTGTCATAATTTTGGTAATTCTTGTATTTTTGTCCGCCTTTTTCTCCGCTACGGAAACCGCTTTTACAAGCGCAAACCGAATACGCTTAAAAAGCATGGCGGAGGAGGAGGGCAGCAGGGGGGCGGGAATTGCCTTAAAGGTAATGGAGAAATACGATAAATGCCTTACCACCATACTTGTCGGCAACAATATCGTGAACATTGCCACATCCTCCCTTGCAACTATCCTATGCGTACAGCTTTTCGGCAGCCGAGGCCCCGTAATCGCCACCGCCGCCACTACCGTCATTGTGCTTATCTTCGGTGAGATCACGCCGAAAACCATTGCCAAAGGAAACGCCGAGGCTTTCTGTATCGGCGTCGGCAGAATTATTTGGCTTTTAATGATTATTTTAACTCCCGTTTCCGCAATATTCCTGCTTATTCAAAAGGGCGCATCAAAGCTTTTTAACAAAAAAACGGAGGTTTCCGTTACCGAACAGGAGCTTATGCACATAATTGACGAAATTGAAGATCAGGGCGTGCTGGAGGAGCAGGAAAGCGATCTGGTGCGCAATGCCCTTGAATTTGACGAAACTACCGCAGAACAGATTATGCAGCCGAGAGTTAATGTAGTGGGAATAGATTTGTACGCCGATAACCGGCAGATTATGGAAACCTTTAAAACAGAAGCTTATACAAGGCTGCCCGTATACGAAAAATCCCTTGACCATATTGTGGGAGTGCTTTGCTACCGTGATTTTATTCAGAAAATCCTTGAAGAAAAGGACTTCACCATTACGGAAATCACTTCGGATATTCTTTATATACCGTCCTTAATGCGCATATCCGAAGTGCTGAAAAAGATGCAGAAGGAAAAGGAGCATATGGCCGTTGTGGTAGACCAATACGGCGGCACAGCCGGAATAGTCACCTTAGAGGATATTCTTGAGGAGCTGGTGGGTGAAATCTGGGACGAAAACGATGAAGTAAGCACTCCTGTAAAATTTTTGAGCAAATATGTATTCAGGGTAAGCGGCGATGTTCAAAAAATAGACTTTAACCGCTATTTTGAGGATTATGACAAGACCTTTGAAATAAACGGCGATTTTAACACAGTGGGCGGTTGGGTTCTTGAGCTTTTCGGAAGAATACCCGAGGTAAACGAAAAGGTGGAAACGGACAATCTGAAAATCACCGTGGAAAGTATGAAGAAGCGCAGAATAGGTATGCTTAAATTTGAGATAAAGCACCGTGAGAACAGTGAGGGTTAAAACCTGATGACAGTTTTTTGCATTATACTGCTTGTGGTGTCCTCCGTGGCGCTTACAACGGAAGTCATTCTCCGATATGTGCTTGGAATAAAAAATTTCGGGCTTGAAAAGCGTTTTTTTAACTTTCATGGAAGCACCATACCCATTGAGGACTTTCTGCCTCACGATGTGTTTGAGGTATTGATTCTTGTTTTTTCCTTTTCCATATTGGGGCTGGTTTTAACGGCAATGACCATGCCGTGGCCGCTGACGGTATTATGCGGTTTGATTTTCGGCTGCCTGATAATATTCGGCAAAATTCATTGGTTCGGCAATGCCGTAATTTTCTTTAAAAGGGAAAAATTGCCTAAGGACAGACCCAATGTTGACGATAAGGCGGTTTGCAGCAGGTGGATAGACGGCGACGGCTACGGCGAGATTACGTTTGAATACAAGGGCAGAAGGTACGCCATTAACGCAGTTTCCGCCAACGGAACAGATATTGAAGAGGGGGAAAGGGTTACTGTGGTGCATAGGGAGGAAGGCGTATGTTTTGTGGAAAGGGAAGACGAGGAGATTATTAACGAATAGACGGATTTGATAAAATTGCACAAAAAAGCAAAAGATAATTTGTCTAAAATACCGCCCTTGTACAGTAATCGTTTTCTTGATATAATAATCATAGGCAAGGCGGAATTTATACAAATTTTTCCGCCTTATGAAAATAGTTGCGATATTGATACGATATTGATATTATTAAGGAAATTATTTTCAGGAAAGGAATTTACAAATATGAACTACGGACATTTCGACGAAAAAAACAAAGAGTATGTCATCACCCGTCCCGACACGCCCTCCGCCTGGGCTAACTACTTGGGTTCGCCCGAGTACGGCGCAATTATCTCCAACAATGCGGGCGGCTACAGCTTTGTTAAGTCGGGAGCAAACGGCAGAATTATCCGTTACCGCTTTAACAGCGTGCCTAACGATCAGCCGGGCAGATATGTGTACATTAAGGATAATGAGGACGGAGACTTTTGGTCTGCTTCCTGGGCGCCTGTTTGCAAGCCTTTGGACAGCTTTAAAAACGAGTGCAGACACGGTACTGCCTATTCTGTTATCACCTCCGAATATAAAAACATTAAGTCCGAGGTGACCTACTATGTTCCGAAAGATGCGACCTATGAGGTTTGGGCTGCGAAAATCACCAACAATGACGCAAAGCCCCGCAAGCTGTCGGTAACAGGCTACTGCGAATTTGTAAACGATAACAACTATGAACAGGATCAGGTTAACCTTCAGTACACACTTTTTATAACCCATACCTATTTTAAGGGCAATTTCATTCTTCAAAAGCAAAACGAGGTTTTCAAAAATCCCAACAATGAAAGATTTTTGGGCGTAGCGGGGGCGGAGGTAACCGCATACTGCGGCGACAGAGACGCTTTTGTGGGCGCATACAGAAGCTATTCCAACCCTAAGGGCATCGAAGAGGGCTTAAAGGGAGATCTGAACTACAACACCAACTCCTGCGGCGCACTCCAAAGCGACATTGTTTTACAGCCGGGCGAAACAAGGGAAATTACCTATTTGTTAGGTCAAAGACCCGAAAAAATCGCCGGGGAAATTATTGCCAAGTATGAAGAAAAGGGAGTTGTCGAAAAGGAGCTGAGCGAGCTTAAAAACTATTGGCACAGCAAACTCGGCAATTTGCAGGTTCACACTCCCGACGACAATTTCAACAATATGGTCAATGTTTGGAACGCCTACAACTGCTTTATCACATTTATATGGTCAAGAGCCGCTTCCTTCCAATACTGCGGTCTGCGCAACGGCTTCGGCTACCGCGATACCGTACAGGATATTCAGGGTATTATCCACCTTGCTCCCGAAATGGCTTACGAGCAGATCAAGTTTATGCTTTCCGCTCAGGTTACCAACGGAGCAGGTCTGCCCCTTGTAAAGTACACTCATAGGGCAGGACAGGAGAACACTCCCGACGATCCCGAATATGTAAAGGAAACAGGTCACCCCTCCTACCGTGCAGACGACGCATTGTGGCTTTTCCCCACCGTTTACAAGTATATTTCCGAAAGCGGCAACATCGCTTTTCTTGACGAGGAGATTTTCTATGCCGACAATGGTGAAAAAGGAACGGTTTACAACCATTTAAAGAGAGCCATCAGCTTCTCCATGAACAATTTAGGCGGTCACGGCATGCCTGCGGGACTTCATGCAGACTGGAATGACTGCCTGCGTTTAGGCAAGAAGGGCGAATCCACCTTCGTTGCATTTCAGCTTTATTATGCAATTAAAATCCTTCACGGCTATGCGGAGCTGAAAAAGGACAATGAGTATATCAAGTATCTTGACGAAATTTCCGAAAAGCTTACAAAGATTCTTGAAGGCTGCTGGAACGAGGACCGCTGGATAAGAGGCTACAAGGAGGACGGCACCGTTATAGGACAGCGCACGGATCCCGAGGCTTCTATGTGGCTTAACCCCCAATCCTGGTCGGTTATTTCCGAATTTGCTTCTCCCGTGCAGGGCGTTAAGGCTATGGACAGCGTGGAGAGAGAGCTTAATACTCCATACGGCGCAATGGTTATGTACCCGCCCTATGTGGAGCATGGCTTTGACGGTGCGCTTATGCAGTGCTTCAACAAATGCACAAAGGAAAATGCGGGCATATTCTCACAGCCCCAAGGCTGGCTGATTCTTGCCGAGGCAAAGTTAGGCAGAGGCGATATGGCATACAAGTACTGGACAGAAGCAGCTCCCGCAACCTATAACGATAAAATCGAAACAAGAATACTTGAGCCTTATGTATACGGTCAGTTTGTAGAGGGCAAGGACAGCCCCTTTGCAGGCAGAGCACATGTGCATTGGCTTACGGGTACGGCTTCAACGGTTATGGTAGGCACTACCGAGGGTATTTTGGGACTTAAGCCCAATACGGAGGGACTTGTGATCGATCCTTCCATTCCTTCCGCATGGACCGGATATACCTTTGAAAAGACCTTCAGAGGAAAGAAGCTTAATGTTACCGTT
This sequence comes from uncultured Clostridia bacterium, assembly GCA_947427325.1. Taxonomy (GTDB): domain Bacteria; phylum Bacillota; class Clostridia; order Oscillospirales; family Ruminococcaceae; genus Ruminiclostridium_E. The sequence goes on from CANEHP010000051.1 coordinate 11,420, forward strand.
AAAAACCCGAACGGAAATCAGCACGGAGTTAAGTCCGTTACCGTAAACGGCGAAAAGCTTGAAGGTATTTTGATTAAGGCTGAAATTTTGAAGGACAGCAACGATGTTGTTATTGAGATGTAATAAGGAATAAAAAAGCACCGCCGACAGCATATCGGCGGTGCTTTTATTTTTCTTTTTTATCCATCCCTTTAAAAGGGGATCAGTATCACTCATCTGCCCATACCTGCTCAAAAACTAATGTATCATCAAGTGCATACCCACCCTAAGCCCGTTCACAAAGCCCTCGCTGTTGCCTGCGGATATTGCCGCATTAAGGGCAAGATCCAGCGCCTCTCTCTTTCCGCTTGTTTTTGCTTCTATTTTATAGTCCCTAAGGATTTCTTTTTTGTAGGCATAAGCTGAATCGGGATTTGCAATGTCTTTAAAATCCTCGTTTAGGTACATATCAAGAAGTGCTTTAATTATTTTTTCTTCCATAATAAAACTCCTTTACATTTAAATTTACAACTAACATTATATTATATATAACAAGAAATTAAGCAAAATTTAGCCATATGTGGCTTATTTGTATAAAGTTAAAAAATAGATACAATCATACACTGCAAATTTACACATAAAAATGCCGCTGCACTTAACAATGCAACAGCCACAGCATAATTTAAGCTTCCCCACTTTTACAGTAAAACTTATACGTGAATTTTGCGGAAACTTAAAAATCCAAAATAATTTGACAGCTCAGCTCAAATAATGTATAATAATAGCC
>CANEHP010000052.1 GCA_947427325.1 uncultured Clostridia bacterium
AAACTTCGACCGAATTTTTTGCCGACTTTATCGTTCCTTCGGAATCAAGGATAAGAGTAATACACAAAACAGCAAAAATTAAAGCTAAGAGCATTTGTATTGTTTTTTGTTTTTTCACACATAATCTCCTTTTTGTAATTTATTTAAACTTGTCTCATATAATCTATATTAAAAGGGCGGTGATAAAATGAATATAAATGATTTGGCGATTAAATATGAAGATTTTAAAAAATCATTAAACAAACATTCCGATATTCAGATAACCGATAACAGCAATATAGTTTTGGACGGCTGCCGAAGAGTGATTGAATATAATGAAAACTGTATAAAATTAGAACTTGCGGCTGTTGGAGTTTCTGTTGTCGGCATGAAGCTTAATATGCACAATTTCAGTATCGGGGGACTTGTTATCGAAGGACAAATACATTCTGTGACCTTTATTTCCAAGGAGGATTTATGAAAGGAAAAATGTTTGGGCATGTAAAATTCAGGCTTTTCGGAGTTGATTGTGAAAGCTTTTTTACCGACGCTGTTGATATGGGAATAAAGATTTATGACGTACAGAATGTTAAAGGAATGTATTATGCCGGAACAAGACCAAGGGACTATATTAAATTAGCGCGGCTAAAAAGAAAATATCATATACAAATGCAGCTTACGGAAAAAAGGGGAATTTCTTTTAAGCTTTATAAATACAGATACCGTTACGGCATCATTTTAGGAGCGGCGGCTTTTTGCCTGATTGTTTTTTTATGCTCGTCCATTGTATGGGATATTTCCATTACCGGAAACGAAAGAATACCCGACGACTCCATAATGGACTTTTTGTCGGAAAACGGTATTTATCCCGGCGCTTCGAGAAAAGAGCTGAAAACAACCGTTACTGAACTTAAGGCTATGTTGAACTATAAGGATCTTGCTTGGATAAGCATAGAGGAAAACGGCTCAAGGATAAACGTTAAGGTCAGCGAAAGCATAGAAAATCAGCATTACGGCTTATCGGTAAGCACTCCCTGCAATTTGGTGGCGTTAAGAGACGGGGTAATTGTGTACTCGGAAATTCACAGCGGCACAATGAAGTATGAAGTAGGCAGCGGAGTAAAAGAAGGCGATGTAGTGGTAAGCGGAATTGTTGCAGACAGCGATGGGAATCAGTCCGTTCATCATGCCAGCGCAAAAATTATTGCAGAATTTGAAGACGAGGTAAGCCTTTACAAGAAATTTACCACTGTAGAGCAGGTTAAAACAAAAGAGAGCTATACCAACGAATACATAAAGCTTTTCGGCTTTACCTTTCCGAACAAAAGCAGCCGATACATTGACGGCTATACCTACACCTCGGACAGCTATGCGGTTAAGCTTTTTGGAATAACAATGCCATGGACGAAGGTTAAGGTAACAGGAGTTAAAACCGAAAACGTTGAAGTTACCCGCTCGGTAAACGATGTTAAAAGACTGCTTCAGCAGGAGCTGGATATGTATGAGCTTAATTTCCTAAAAGAATATGATATTATGGACAGAGATATAAAATTTGACCGAGATGAGGAGGGAATTAAAATCACCTGCAAATATACCTTGCAGGGCGATATACTGTCGCAGAGTGAAATATTTGTAAGGGAATAAGGTTTTTTACGGCAATGGATTGATATTTTCTCAAAAAAGCCTTTAAATTTATAAAATATTGTGCTATACTATTCCTGTGTGTACAGATAAAATGTTTGACACGGAGGAAGTTTAAAGCTATATGGCGGAGAAAAATATTTCGGTAAGCGGAATGGACTGCATTCATTCTGTTTTTGGCAATTTTGATGAAAATATAAATATCATTCAAAGAGAATACAATGTTTCGGTTTACAGCCGCAACGGAGAAATCATTATTAACGGCGCAGAGGCAAATGTGGACGCCGCAGCGGCAGTTGTTGACAGTCTTGAAAAAATGTTCAACAAGGGCGAGGTCATTAACGATCAAAGCGTAAGATATGTTATAACCGCAGTAAACGACGGTATGCAGCAGCAGCTGGAAAACCTCTCTTCCGACTGTGTATGTATGACATTTACGGGAAAGCCGGTTAAGCCTAAAACCATAGGTCAAAAGAAGTATGTCGACTCCATACGGCACAACACTATCGTTTTCGGCATAGGTCCTGCGGGTACGGGAAAAACCTATCTTGCGGTAGCCTTGGCGGTAAGAGCCTTTAAAAATCACGAAATACAGCGGATAATTCTCACCCGTCCCGCTGTTGAAGCAGGTGAAAAGTTAGGTTTTTTGCCCGGAGATCTGCAAAATAAGGTTGATCCTTATTTAAGACCTCTATATGACGCTTTGTTTGATATGATGGGGGCGGAGGCTTTTCAGCGAAATCAGGAAAAGGGCGTTATTGAGGTCGCCCCTTTGGCTTATATGAGGGGACGGACTCTTGACGACAGCTTTATTATTCTTGACGAAGCCCAGAACACTACTCCCGAGCAGATGAAAATGTTCTTAACAAGATTGGGCTTCAACAGCAAAATGGTTATCACGGGAGACGTTACCCAGATAGATCTTGCGGACAATAAAAAATCCGGATTGATTGAGGCTTCAAAGGTATTAAGGAATATCGAGGGTGTAGAACAGATCAAGTTTTCGGAAAAGGACGTTGTAAGACACAAGCTTGTGCAGGATATTGTAAAGGCTTATGAAAAGTATGCCGCCGAACAGGCAAAAAGAGGAAAATCATAATAAAATGTCAAAGGTTAAACTGTATTATTCAAATAAGCAAAAGCTTACCCGGCTTCCCAAAGGAATAAGAACCGCTATAAGACAATGCTGTGAAGCGGCTCTTGACGAAGAGGGAATTGCAGAGGACGCAGAGGTTTCATTAACCGTCGTTGATAACGATACCATAAAGGAAATGAATAAGGAATACCGTCAAAAGGACAGCGCCACCGATGTGCTTTCCTTTCCCATGAGCGACGGGGAATTTTTTGATATTAACCCGGAAACTCATCGGATAGTTTTAGGCGATATTGTTATATCAGCCGAACGGGCGGAGGAGCAGGCAAGGGAATACGGACATTCTTTAGAGCGGGAGATATGCTTTCTTGCCGCTCACTCGATGTTTCACCTTTTGGGCTATGACCATGAGGTAAGCAAAGAAGAGGAAAAAATAATGTTTGAAAAACAGGAAAAGGTTTTGAAAAAATTAGGAATTAACAGGTGATATAATGAAAAAGCGATTTAGCTTGTTTGACAGCTTTAAATGTGCATTTAAGGGTATTGCCTTTGTTATGCGGCATGAAAGGAATATGCGCATACATCTTGTAGCCGCTTTGTATATTGCTTTCTTTTCGGTATTTTACAGCTTTTCAAAATCGGAAATTATACTTTTGGTTATCACCTGCGCTTTGGTAATGATTTTTGAGGTGCTGAACACATCTATTGAGGTAATCGTGGACAAGGTGTCGCCAAAGTACAGCCCGCTTGCAAAGGTGGCAAAGGACGCAGCGGCGGGAGCGGTTCTTTTGTCTGCAATTATGGCAATTATAGTTGGAGTGATACTGTTTTTCGATATTGAAAAATTCAAGCTTATTTGGCTGTTTTTCAGCGAATGGTCAAACCTGCTGTTATTTGCGGGGTTGTCAGCAATAGCGGTGGTATTTATCGCCTCGGGAAAAAAGAGAAATATTAAAGGAAAGATAAAAAATGACTAAATCGGCATTTATAGCAATTACAGGACGTCCCAACGCAGGCAAATCCTCTTTGACAAATTTGCTGGTGGGAGAGAAAATTGCTATTGTAAGCGAAAAACCTCAGACTACACGTACAAAAATAAACGGAATACTCACAAAAGGTGAAATACAATATGTTTTTATTGACACTCCCGGAATGCACAAGCCCAGAACAAGGCTTTCCGAGGAAATGGTAAAATCGGTCAGAAACAGCATAGAAGACGTAGATGTGGCAATTTTAATGATAGACGCCACAAAACAGCTTTCAAAAATCGAGGAAAACCTTGCAGACAGCTTTAAGTCACGCAAATTAAAGGTCATTTTGCTTATAAATAAGGTTGATTTAATTAAGGACAAGTCCTCTTTGCTTAAAATTATAGATAATGCTTCAAAGCTGTATGACTTTGAAGAAATTATCCCTATAAGCGTTAAAAAGGGAATCAACACGGAGCTGATCCTGCCTGCCGTTGATAAATTTGCCAAGGAATCTCCTCACTTTTTTCCCGACGATTTGCCCACGGATCAACCCGAAAAAATATGGCTTGCAGAAATTGTCAGAGAAAAAATTCTCCGCACAATGCAGGAGGAAATTCCTCATGGAGTAGCTGTGGAAATCGAAAGCCTTGACGAAACCAAAACCAACAAGGGAGAAAAAATTGCGGATATAGGCGTGGTAATAATCTGCGAAAAGGCTTCTCATAAGGGTATGCTTATAGGCAAGCAGGGAACGGCCCTTAAAAAAATCGGCTCTATGGCTCGAGAGGATTTAGAGGATTATTTCGGCACAAAGGTAAATATGAAGCTTTGGGTAAGGGTTAAGGAGGATTGGCGCAACAAGGAAGGCTATATCCTTGAACTGGGCTTAGGCGCCGACAGCTGATATGTTAGTTACAGTTGAAGGGATAGTTATCGGAAAGCGGGATATAGGTGAAAGCAACTGTTTTCTCGATATACTTACGGAGGAATACGGAGTAATAGAAGCTACCGCCCACGGAGCAAAGAAAATCGGCAGCAGCAGTATGTCGGCGGCAGGTCTTTTTTCCTATTCCAAATTTTGCTTTAACAAAACCAATTTAAGGTATACATTGAACAGTGCCGAACCAAAATGCAGCTTTTTCGGGTTATCCTCCGATTTAAAAAAATTCAGCCTTGCCGTGTATTTTGCCGATATAATAAAATACACCTCTGCCGCTGAACAAAACGGAGGGGACGTTTTGCGCTTTTTTGCCATTACTCTTTTTAAGCTGCAAAAGGAGGAAGCGGACTGCGATCTTATCAAATCTGTATTTGAGTTCAGGATTGCATCTTTGTTGGGTTTTTCGCCTGATCTAAGAGCTTGCCGAAGCTGCGGCAGGTATATTAACGGAAATATGTTCTTTTCCTTTGAGAACAACAGTCTTATCTGCGAGAATTGTAAGGATATTGAAAACATAATGGGAGAGGAAACAAAGCTTCTTTCGCCTCAGCTTCTGCATACAATGCGATACGTTACATACTCGGCGGCAGAAAAGGTATATGGCTTTGAGTTAAAGGGAGAAACAAGAACAGATTTTTTTGAATTTGCCGAAAATTATTTGTTAGGACAGTTAGAAAGAAGCTTTAATACACTTGATTATTACAAAAAGTTAAAGTGAACTTGAATTAAAAAGGAATTATAAAAATGAACAAGGAATATAAAAAATTGGAATTGGACAAGGTTCTGACCTTGTTATCGGAAAACGCATGGAGCGATGTTTGCAAGGAACAGTGCCTTAAAACAGAACCCATATTTGATTTGGAGCGGTGCAGAAGAGAGCTTAAAAAGACTGATGACGCATTTGTTTTGTCAAGCAAATTCGGCACTCCCAGATTCAGCAATATTAAAGATGTGTGCGGCAGCGTTAAAAGAGCTTACGGAGGCGCGGCTCTTTCTTTAAGAGAGCTGCTTGACATTTCCGCCGTGCTTAGGGAGATTTCGGGGCTTCGCAGCTGGTATTCCCAATGTTCGGGAATAGAAAATACCTTGCAGGAGTATTTTGAACTGCTTGTACCCGATAAATCCTTACAGGAAGCAATAGACAATGCAATTTTATCAGAGGAAGAGATATCCGACAGCGCAAGCCCCGAGCTTTCAAGAATACGCCGTTCCATTGCCCGTCAAAGCGCAAATATCAGAGAACAGCTAAATAAGCTTATAAAAAACCAAGAAACGAAAAAATACTTGCAGGAAAGCCTTATTACTCAAAGAGACGGAAGATTTGTAGTGCCTGTTAAGGTGGAGCATAAGTCGGAAATAAACGGACTTGTCCATGACGTTTCCTCCAGCGGCGCAACACTGTTTATCGAACCCATAAGCGTTGTTGAAGCCAACAACGAAATCAGAGTTTTGGAAGCACAGGAGCAGGCGGAAATCGAGCGTATTATAAAAAATCTTTCCCAAAGGGCAGGGGAGCGCTCGGAGGATATTATAACAGGCTACAATAACGCCATAAAACTTGAACAGTACTTTGCCAAAGCCTACTTCGGCGCAAAAATGAAAGGAACAGCTCCGGAAATCACAGAAGAACCGATTTTGATCTTGAACAAGGCAAGGCATCCCTTAATTGATCATAAAGCTGTTGTTCCTATAACAATGGAATTAGGAACGACTTACAACTGCCTTATTATAACAGGTCCTAACACGGGTGGTAAAACCGTATCAATAAAGACCGCAGGGCTGCTTGCGCTTATGGCTGCATGCGGTTTGATGATTCCTGCCGCCGACGGCAGCAAAATCGGATTGTTTAACGGTATTAGAGCGGATATAGGTGATGAGCAGAGTATTGAACAAAGCTTATCTACCTTTTCCTCACATATGAATAATATTATAAGCATTTTAAAGGATTGCGGTAGCGGTTCGCTTATTTTGCTTGACGAATTGGGTTCGGGTACAGACCCTGTTGAGGGCGCAGCTTTGGCAGTGTCAATTCTCAAAACCCTAAAAAACAAGGGCTGCTTTATTATTGCAACTACCCACTACCAAGAGGTAAAAATGTTCGCTATTGAGGAAGAGGGAGTAGAAAATGCCTGCTGTGAGTTTGACGTTGCCACCTTGCAGCCTACCTATAAGCTGATAATCGGCGTTCCCGGCAAATCCAACGCTTTTGCCATCGTTCAACGTCTTGGAATGAATGAAGATATAATAAACTCGGCACAGTCTCTTGTGGGTGAAGAAAACAAGCGTTTTGAACGTGTCGTGGAGGATCTGGAAAGGTCAAGGCAGGAGTTGGAGCTTTTAAAGGAGGACATAGCCAAGGAGCAGCGAAAAACGGCAGAGCTAACTGCACAGATAGAAAAAGAGCGCTTGGAAGCGGAAAAGGCAAAGGAATTTGAGATTTCAAAGGCACGTCAGCAGGCGATGAGTATTGTTGAAGAGGTTAGATTTGAAGCGGATTTGCTTATGGAAAATCTGGAAAAGCTGCGCAAGGAAAAAGCGGCGGCGGATTTTGCGGAAAAAGTGAAATCTTCTCATTCAAAAGTCAATTCTACGCTTAATAAAATGTATGATATTGCCAATCCAGTTACAGAAAAGAAAAACGAAAAGTATCAGCTGCCGCGCGCACTAAAACTGAACGATAAGGTTATTCTTACGGATATCGATAAAGAGGGAACTGTCGTTTCCTTGCCCGACGGCTCAGGCAACTGCTTTGTTATGGTGGGAATTATCCGCACCAAAACAAATATAAGCAATTTGAGGCTACAGGAGCAGCAAAAGAACGCTTCATCAAGCAAAAAGAACGCAAAGGGAAGCGTTACACGGTCCGTTCAGTCAAATGCAACAAGAAAATCAAGTATGGAGCTTGATATCAGAGGAATGACCTCCGACGAAGGAATTATGGAGGTTGACGGATTTATAGACAACTGTATTATGAGCGGTATTAAAATAATAACCATTATTCACGGAAAGGGAACAGGTGCATTAAGAGAAGCCGTTCATCGTTTTTTAAAGCAAAACAAATATGTTAAGAGTTACCGCCTCGGCGTTTACGGTGAGGGAGAAGCGGGCGTTACTGTTGTAGAACTAAAATAAACTAAGGCAACACCGACGTTAGGCGGTCATTTTGCGGTGTTGCCTTAAATATAGGGAAGGATTGGAGAAAAGCAAGCGCACTCCGATTGCTTGCCATTGTACTTTTGAATGCGTGAAAAACGGGTACATTACATCACAACAGTAATGTCTTGACAGCATGAATTTCAAAAAATCAAACAGGGTTGCATTTTCTGCTTAAAAAATAGGCAGAAAATGCAACCCTGTTTAGATAGAAAATAATATAAAATTTCACGGCTTTTTACAGCCCCTTGTCAGTCTATCAGCGGCAAGCTAAGTGTTTTTTTCCGATTTATCAGGTGCGTTTATTTCAGATAAAGGGTTTTGTTCCATAGCCTGTTTAATTTGGCTATCGGAAACATGGGTATAAATTTGCGTGGTATTAAGGTTTTCGTGACCCAAAACCTCCTTTAAAATACGGACGTCGACGCCATTTTGGTACATTAAGGTTGCTGCGGTATGTCTAAGCTTATGTACTGAAAAGCCATATCCGGCTAAGCCTGATTTCATCAGCTTTTCTTCAATTATTTGCTCAACCCGGCGATTGGATATTCTTTTATTTCTGCTGCTTAAAAAAAGTGCTTTTTCGCCCTGAACATTTGGACGAACCTTTAAATAAGCTTCATAAGCGGAAACACAGGCATTATTTAAATAAATAATCCGCTCTTTATTACCTTTACCTGTAACCTTTACGAATGAATATTGCTGATTGGTTTTAGGATCTGTGGATCTAATATAATCATTAATCGAAATACCCACAAGCTCAGAAAGACGCATTCCGCAATTTAAAAAGAAGGTAATCATACAGTAATCACGGGAATCTGTCCAATCCTGTATATCAGAGCATTCTGCAAGCAGCTGATTAGCTTGTTCGATTGTCAAGTGCTTAGGCAAGGCGTTTTTTGGCGATGAAAGCTGCAATTTTGCCGCAGGACTTACCTCAAACCAACCCTTATTATCTGTTAGGTACTTGAAAAACTGTCTAATTGAGACAGCCTTACGAGCGCGAGCTTTTTGGTGATTTTCACGCATATCTAAAGTAAAAGTCAAAAAACCGAGAATATCACTTAAAGATACAGACTTAATATATTCAATGGGAGTATCGTAAATTTTTATTTTGGAAAAGTCTTCTTTTTGCAATTCAAAATTTTTTCGTACTTTCAGATAACGAAAAAATAAACGCAGGTCGCAGTAATAATTTTTTACAGTTAGCGCAGAGCGGTTTTTTATTGTTTTCATATAATCTAAAAACTCAACGAGGTAATCAGGGGCATCATCACGATAGTTGAAGGTTGTTGACATGGTTTTTATCTCCATTATTTTTTGTGGTATATTGAAGGGCAGTATTAAAATTTAAATACAGTTGATTGCGTAAAATGAAAATTTTACGCAATCAAGGGAAGCGTTTAATTGAAAATTTACAGTTTACAGTTGATAGTTAGCGTATGATAGTTAGCGTAACGGCTTCGCCGATCTAAAATATCATTAGCCGGTCTTATTATAATCTATGCAAATGTGGTATTTTTTTAAAGAAACGGCTTGAAATGTCGGCAGAAACGTAAAATTTCAAATCTGTCGGCGAAGCCGACACCTTAACTTTCAACTGTCAGCTTTCAATTTTTTACAGCCCCGGCTGATTCAATATTTTTCTATTCCATTACCACCCGGCAGCCTTAATCTCATAAGCTCCATCCTCTCTTCTTACAAGCACCTCGCCTTTTTTCATATCCACAACTTCAGCCCTTGAAATAATATTTCCCTCAGAATCTGATAAATAAACGGTTTCTCCTGTTTTCAAATTAAAATTTGTCACAAGCTTTTTTAAAGAGGATTCTTCTTTATTATTTTTACAAACGACAGTAAGCTCGCTTTCCGCATTTATAGTAACGGTTGGAATTGTCCAGCGGTCAAGCTGATTGAAATTATCCGAAAGAAAATAATTGCTGATTGTAACCGGTTCGGAATTTGGATTATACAGGACTATGCTGTCGCCTTTTCCGGCTGTGTCAAGCTTGCTGATATATATATTTTCTCCTGTAAAACCGATTTTTTCGTAAACGGCTTTTATTTGCAGCCTTCCGTCAACAGCCATTTTGCTGTCGACGGTGATTTCGCTGTTTTCAAAATGATCTCCATTAATATCCCAATATAAGAATTTATACCCTGCATAAGCTTTTGCAGATAATTTTACCAAGCATTCTTTAAAATAATTTCTTGTTTCACTTGATTCGCTGCTGACTTTAACTGAATTTAAATAAACAGCTCCGCCTTTGCCTGAAGCGGCTGTAACCGAATACATTTCGTCACCGTAGCCAAGTACCTTTTGCATATCCTTTAGCATTATTTTTTCACGATTCATGAAAAAGTCTCTTATTTGATTTCGGCTGTCATTAAAGGTATTTTCGTTTGCCCAGGTTGATGTAATTCCTTTATTTAAAGCATACATACATTCCTTATTACATAAAGCAATTTTTTCGGTGATTACTTTATTTGCATTTTCATAACCGAGTTTTCCATACATTAAGTCGCATATTGTATTGGCAAATTGCGCCTTCATGTCATCTCTCTCAAGTACAGCCTTTAAAAGCACAGATTCACCTTGCATATGCTGTCCGTTAAACAAATATGAAATAGTCGGCTCTTTGTAGCCATTTCCGTAAAGTCCCATACCATATTCTGCATCAAAAAGCAGAAATCTCCACTTACCGTCCAAATATTGACTGTTTGTTTCTTCGCCTTCAGACGGATAATAGCGCCATGCTTTAAAATTATTCCCGGGCCAGTCCTCATTGTTGATATATACCTGAAATGCGTAATACAGCATAAAATTATCCATATCAACCAAGCTGCAAAATTCCTCAAACCTTGAATCATCGGTTAACCCGCTTTTTGCCAAATCAAGCATATAGTTATAATCATTTAAGCTTTGCTCATCGTCATAACTATCAATTTCAGCTTCCTGACCTCCCACTATTTTGAAATTATCCTTGTTTCCTCCATATGTAGCTTCCAAATAATCGTTGCAGTAAGCTTCGTGAAGCCAAGCAAAGCCGTAATATTTACCGTTAAGAAATACGGCGGCTGGAACAGTTTCCTGCGTATCGGGCAGTCCTGCCTGCTTTGCAAGCTCCATAGCTATTTCGTCACGAACGCATGCAAAATCTCTGTCATTTGCATTATTTCTAAGGGTAATCCTGTCATATCTTGTTATAAGCTGACCGTAAGCGTCAGACGCTGCGCCGAAAAACGGATACTTAAACTTTCCGTTTCCCTCGCTGTATTCATTCCTTGCAATAAGCCGCCATGATTTTTGTTTATTTGCTCTGGAATATCCGCCGACCACTCTTCCGCCTGCCGCTTGATTAATAAGCTGATTTCCCTTGCTGTCATATACTTCAACATACATATCTCTTTCGCTTTCACGACCGCTCATATACCAGTTCGCAGGTGCGTTATAGGGAATTTCTCCGCCTTCGTATTCATTTTCCAGCCATTGATCACGAATATAGCCCTCAACGCAAACCCCGTAATAATAATCATAAAGATTATAAGGATCCGAGGACAAAACAAAAACATAAGTAGAATCGTCAAATCTTTCAAACACTTCCTTGCCTGTAATATAGCTTTTTGTTTGAACAGCTGACTGATCTTCACCTTTTATGGCTATCGCCTTTATAGTAGTGGCTTTAACTTCCGAACCTGATTTTATGTTGATTGCGCTCTTATATTTAGTGTCGGTTTTATCAGGCGTAGAGCCGTCCAGGGTATAGTATATCTCTGCTTCCTTGTCCTTACAGGTTATTTCTATCTGAATTGATTCGTTATAAAAAGTATCCTGATGAGAAAAGCTCATATAAAGAGGATTGGCGTTTTCAACATCGGTCTTTTCAGTATTGTCATTATCTTTGTCAGGCCAAACAGAAAGCTGTTCCTTTTGTATCTGCGGCGCAAGAACGAGACAAAAGCCCGAAGCTATACCCACAAACAAAACTATAATAAGCACAACTAATTTTTTCATAACTAATATGTTTCCTCAAATTATTTTTATTCTTGATTTTGATTTTTTAGGAGAATACTCTCCGAATCTTCGCTAAATGCTTGAAAACAAGCATATGGAATATAATCCTTATCTGCAAAAAATTTCTCAGCCGCACATAAAACCGCTTTTAAATCCCAAGCGATAAAATCCAAATATCCGAAAAATACTCCCGTAGCCCCGCCCAAAAAGCAGAATGCGCTGTTATTTGTATTTATGTTTATATATTTTTCCAGCTCATCACGAAAATTAAGCATTTTATCACTTTTAATGTTTTTCTCTTTCTCCTCAAAATTCCATAAAGGATAGAAAATAAATCCTGCAACAGCACCGTTATTTTTTG
>CANEHP010000053.1 GCA_947427325.1 uncultured Clostridia bacterium
CAGGCAACAAAATTATGCACGAAAATCTGCATACTGATTTTATGTGAACATGCTATAGTATAAGATTTTTGCGATTGAAATAATGTTATAGGTAATAAATTTAGGTGTTAAAGCAACACCGTACAATACCGCCTTATGGCATTGTACGGTGTTTTATTCTATTTACCTAAAATCCGCCGTCAATCCCCAAAACCTGTCCTGTAACAAATTCCGCTTCATATAAATAGCGTGCTGCCAAAGCCACATCAACAGGCTTTCCGATTATACCCAAGGAAGTACCCTCTGCAAATTCGTTTATTTCTTCTTGGGTAAGATGACTATTCATTTTACTTTCAATAAATCCGGGAGCAATACAGTTTACACGAACGCCCGAACGACCCACTTCTCTTGACAAGGCCTTTGTAAACCCGACAAGTCCCGCCTTAGCAGCCGAATAAGCCACCTCGCAGGAACCGCCGTACACTCCCCAGATAGAAGAAATATTGATTATACTTCCCTTTTTCTCTTTTATCATTAATGGCAAAACAGCCTTGGTAAGCTTCATTGGACTTATCAAATCGGTGTTGATAACATAATACAGTTCATCATCAGATAACTCTGTAAACAAACCTACACTGTCGATCCCTGCATTATTTATCAATAAATCGCAGGAGCGGACACATTTTAATAAACGTTCTGTATCCGCTTCAAGGTTCAAGTCGCAAAGTACAGCTTCAGCCCCGTATTTTTCGGCTGTTTCCTTTGCCCTTTCCCTATTGGTTAAATAGGTAAAAACAACACGAAAATCCTTGGAAAACTCCGCAACAAGCGCTTCCCCTATTGAACCGCTGCCGCCTGTAATTATGGCAGTCTTCATTATGATACTACCAATTCGCCGGCCTTGGAGGAAACATTAACCTCGGAAATTCCCCCTTCGCCCTTTTCGATAACAAGGTCTGCAACCTTATCCTCCAGCTCCTTGCGAATTACACGACGAATATCCCTGCCGCCGTATTTTCCGCCGTATGCCTTGGAGGCAATAGTCTTATATGCGGCCTCTGTTACCTTTAGTTCAATCTTCTTTTCTGCAAGGGCGGTTTTCATTTCCTCAAGCATAAGCTTTGCGATTTTCACATAATTTTCTTCCGTCAAAGGATTAAAAACAACTATCTCGTCAATTCGTCCCAAAAATTCAGGACGCAAAAAATCCTTAAGAGCATTTGTGGCTCTTTCCTTGGAAATATCGCTTTCTGTTTTGCCAAAGCCCATTCCGCCGAAATTATTATTTGACGACCCGGCATTGGAGGTCATAGCGATAACCGTATTCTCAAAGCTTACCGTTCTGCCATGAGAATCTGTCACCTTGCCCTCGTCAAGTATTTGCAGCAGGATATTCATAACATCGGGGTGAGCCTTTTCAATTTCATCAAAAAGAATAACGGAATAGGGCTTTCTGCGCACTTTTTCGGTGAGCTGTCCCGCCTCGTCGTAGCCGATATATCCGGGAGGCGAGCCTATAATCTTGCTTACGCTGTATTTTTCCATATATTCGCTCATATCAAGACGGATAAGAGGGTCAACGGTATCAAACAGCTCGTTTGCCAATACACGCACAAGCTCAGTCTTACCGACACCCGTAGGACCTACAAATATAAACGATGCAGGTCTGCGGCGGGCGGAAAGCTGCACTCTGGTACGCTTTATAGCAGACGCTACAAGCTCGCAGGCTGTATCCTGACCGATAACACGGCTTTTAAGAATATTTTCAAGCTTGGAAATCTTTTTAAACTCGGTTTCCATTATCTTTGTGGCGGGAATACCCGTCCAAAGCTCAATAACCTTGGAAACATCCTCTTCCGTAATATGAATTTGCGTAACAAGAGGTTCAAGCTCATTTATCCTTATTTCATTTTTGGATATCTGAGTTTTAATTTCCGCAATACGCTCATAATCTATGTTTTCCTTTTCTGCCGAAAGGTCTGTCAATTCCCTTTCCAAATCCTTATTATCGGTTTTTAGTCCCTCGTATTCAGCCAAATCCTTGCTCTTTATGCTTGCACAGGCAGCCGATTCGTCCAAAAGGTCAATAGCCTTATCGGGCAAATATCTGTCGGTGATATATCTTTCGGAAAGAACCGCACAAGATCGCAGAATTTCATCCGAAACGTGAATTGCATGGTGTTCCTCGTAATATTTTTTTATTCCCTTAAGGAGCTGAACGGTATCTTCTATGCTCGGTTCGTTTACGGTAACTGGCTGGAAGCGTCTTTCCAATGCGCTGTCCCTTTCGATGTATTTTCTGTATTCGTCAAAAGTGGTTGCGCTGATAACCTGCAAATCACCTCTCGATAATGCGGGCTTAAACATATTTGCGGCATTCATTGTTCCCTCGCTGTCCCCTGTTCCCACAAGATTGTGAACCTCATCAATGAACAGCAAGATATTTCCCGCACTTTTTACCTCGTCAATAAGGGATTTTACACGGCTTTCAAACTGACCTCTGAACTGTGTTCCTGCTACAAGGGCGGTAAGGTCGAGCATATAAAGCTCCTTACCCTTTAATCTGAAAGGCACATCGCCGGAAACGAGCTTTTGCGCTATTCCCTCGGCTATAGCTGTTTTACCGACGCCCGGTTCGCCTATAAGGCAGGGATTGTTCTTTGTTCTTCTTGAAAGAATTTGGGTAACACGGTAAATCTCTTTTTCCCGTCCGATTATTCTGTCTAATTCTCCTCTTTGGGCCTTTGCAGTCAGATTTGTACAGAAGGTGTCGAGGAATTTACGTTTTTTGCCGTTTTTATCGGGAGCTTTGTCCTTTTTATCAGCGGGCTTTTTCTCTTTTTGACCTCTTTCCGCAGCTTCCCTGTCCGATTCTTCCGATTTCTTTTCGGGAGAACCCAACAGCTTATGAATAAACGGCATAAGAGTATCTGCACCGCCGCTTTTAAAGCCGTCCACACTTTCGGGATCGTCCTCGTCCTCTGTATCGAAAAGAGACTTAAACTCATCGCTGTCAAGAAATTCGTCAATATCCCCCTCGATCATCTCTTCCGGAATCCCTAACTGACTTATATACTCGCTGACCTGAGGTATATTCAGTTCTTTTGCGCATTTAAGGCACAGTCCCTCGTTGCGCTTATTTTCTCCCTGCACGGAGGTAATAAAAACAACAGCGGGACGTTTTTTGCATCTGCTGCACATCATCATAGCTTTTTGTCTCCTTTACACATTACAAATTAAATAACCGATTAAGCCATAAAATTGATATAATCAAAATAATATATTTTTTGGAACATATATGTTTTGTCAATAGTCATTGTGTTAAGAAAAATCAGCTCGTTTCCCGAAAGCGAAATAACTACCTGTACAAAAATACAGACAAGAAAAATTACCACAGCGCCCTGAGCCACACCTGCCGCTGCGCCCAAAAGCTTATTTATTCCGCCTACAAGAGGTATTCTATTTATTCCCTTTAACAACCTTGCGGCTATATTCAGTATAAGTAATATTATAACAAATAAAATCAAGAAAATCAATGCCCGCATCGGTACCAGTAAAACAGGTTTAACCATTGTATTGGTAATTGCTTCGGAAAAACTGCCTGTATTGGTATTTATTACGCAAAGCATAATGTTTTTTATAATTTCCTTATCTCCCGATGAAACCGAATCAGCTATGCCAGACATAAATGAAGGCAAATATTCCGACATATGATTTAAGGAATCAGTAATTGCGCTGTATGCGTCTCCCTTCGCTATATTCTCTGTCAGAACCGACGCAAGAATAATTTTTTCTATGCCGTAGTTTTCCCTTTCCGCAGCGGATATTTCAACAGAACCCAAATTTACGGATGAATAATTTACAGTTGAGTTATTTATGCCAAATGCAGATAAATCCACCTTATCGATTCCCGTACCGCTTAAATCAAGTTTTGTCAGATCAATAGTGATTTTCCCCGCATTATTTGGCGTAAAGTTTACTGTTGAAAGCTCTTTTCCGTTTATTTTGGCTTTATCCATATTGATCTTATTTAAATTATTTATAACATTATCGTTTAAAACGCTGTCCAGCTTATTGTTGATTTCGTCGGAAACCGCTTCTTTTACCACATTGTCATATATTTTGTCCGCTAAAACGCCGCTTACGGGTAAGGCGATAACAAAAGCTAACACCATCGCCGCAAAGCCGATTAATACGGATACAAATCCCCTGCGAAAGCCTTTATACAAAAAAATTACCAACAGAGCGATTACCGCTAAATCAAAAAACCAAAAAAGTTCTGTTCCCATAGTTTAATTCCTTTCTTATGCTTCATTTATGTTAAGTTTTCTATATTTATACTGTTATATCCCAAAAGCAAAAACGAATTGCTGATTTTTATAAAGGAAACACAGTCGTCCGAAACCTGTTTTTCAGCCACCGTTTTCATTTCAGAATCAAAACCGATTATTTTTCCCGACTGAATAATATACATTGTATTTCCGTCCAATATGATTTTATTTATGTTTGGGTTCACTATTCCGCTTGTATTTACCTTCATATCGAAATCAAGAGATACAAGAATGTTTTTGTTTGAAGATGAGTCATAGTAAATTAGACCAATCATTGAATCCGAATTGTCTAAACAGGTCACTATGCCCTGAAACTCCTTTTCGCCCTGTAAAGAGCCGTCAGATTCATTAACGGAAAGGGCATAATTATAATATATTACACAAACCCTGTTCTTTTTAACAACAATCTCTAAAGGAAGAGAGGATTTTGTTAATTTGTAAGTCCAGACAGCCTCCGATTCATCGGTTGTATCATATTTATAAATTGCCGAAAACATATCTCCGTTTTCCGCTCCTATAGTAATAACATAAATATACCTGTCATCGGAGGAAAAGCCCACATTCATAATATTTTCGTTAAGAAACTTTCTTGTATATTTCCATTCGCCGTTTCCGTCATAAACATAAATAATATTTGAATATCTGTCCGAATTGGTAACAATGGCAACCGAATCTCTGTTTGATATTTTTCCAAAAACAATTTTTTCCTCCAGAGTGTTTTTATAAACCAACCTGGTTTTGCTGTACAGGGAAAAATTATTGTAATCCCTGTCATAGAGCAGTATTCTTTTGGAATTGGTACAGTGAACAGGATTTGAATAGCTGTGCTTTAATGCGTAATTCTGTCCGCCGTCAAGATTATAGGTATACAAATATGTATCGGAAAGAAGTGAAAAATTATCTCCAAAGCTTTCAAAGGAATAGGAGGCGCTTCCCGAAAGCTTTATTGGATAGCCTACCTCGGTTGAAGTTTTGGTATCTATTTTTGAAGCGACGCCCTTTAACGAATCAATAATATTGTCAATATTCATAACCAGGACAAAAACACCAAAAAACAAAACCAAAATTATTATCAGCTTAACTAAAAGCTTTCGTTGTTTAACCTTTTTTCTGTATTCCTCGAAATCAGCCGTTTTATTTTCTGACCCGCTTTTTTCAGCCATTTAATTCTCCTTTAAAACTAATAAAAAACCTTGTTTAAATACAAACCGCAGGCAGGAAGGGTTATGCCCGCTTTTTCTCTGTTTCCGCTGTCTAACGCTTCCTTTACATCGTCAACGCTGCGCTTGCCCTCGTTTACGTAAATCAAAGTGCCTGCAATTATCCTTACCATATTATGCAAAAAGCCGCTCCCGCTGACAAAAATCCGTGTAAAACGGCTGTCCTGCTCTATATTTACGTCAAAAACCGTTCTTACTGTGGTTTTTAAATGCTCCTTTGCTTCTGCTTTGCAAAAAGCGGCAAAATCATGCTCTCCTTTTATGACCTCTGCGGCGGCTGTCATTGTTTCCGTATCGATTTTATAAAAATACGGAAGCGCAAGGTTCTTGGTAAACACGCTTTTTTCCTTTGAACTATCCAACAGATACATATACTCTTTTCCCTTTGAATCAAACCTTGCGTGAAAATCACCGCTAACCTCTTCACAGCTTATCACGGCAATATCATCGGGCAAAAGTCCGTTCATTCCTTTAATTATTCCTTGAATATCTATCCTGCTTAATGCTTCATCATATTTTACATTAAAAACATATTCGCTGGCGTGTACTCCCGCATCTGTTCTTGAACAGCCGTTAATGCTGACAGCCTGATTTAACAAAAGCCTTAGTACCTTTTCAATATTGTCCTGTACCGTATTCCCACAGGGCTGACTTTGATATCCGTTATAGGCAGTACCGTTATAGGAAATTATAAACTTAAGATTTTTCATTAAAACACCACATTGTCAATTATCACAAAGCCTAAAACCGTAAGCATTAACAATCCTATCATATAATCAAAGGGCTGCGCCTTTAACTGCCTTAGCTTGGTCCTTCCCTCTCCGCCCTTGTAGCAGCGGCATTCCATAGCCATGGCAAGCTCGTTGGCTCTTTTAAAGGCGGAAACAAAAAGCGGAATTAAAATAGGGATAAGCGCCTTCGCCCTTTTCATAAGACCGCCTGTGTCAAGGTCAGCGCCTCTTGCCTTCTGAGCGGACATTATTTTGTCCGTTTCCTCAATAAGAGTCGGTATAAATCTTAATGCAATGGTCATCATCATTGCCAGCTCATGAACGGGAAGCCTGATTTTTTTTAACGGGGATAAAAGTCTTTCAATAGCGTCCGTAAGTACAATAGGCGAGGTGGTGTAGGTAAGCAGCGACATACCGATTATCAGACAAACTATTCTCACTATCATAAAGACAGCGGTTGAAATGCCCTCCATATATATGTGAAAAATCCACCAATCCACCAACGGCTCGCCCTCGCCCTTTACAAAAAACAGGTTAAGTATTGCGGTAAACAAAATAAGGGGCATAAGGGGCTTCAGGCTTTTCAGCATCATAACAGGCTTAATTTCCGAAACCGCATAAGCCATAAATATAAAAATTCCCGCTATGGCAAGAGATACATAATTATCCGCCACAAAAAGAATTACCACATAAAGAATATCCAAAACTATCTTAAAGCGGCTGTCCATTCTGTGTATAACGGAATTTCCCGGGAAATACTGTCCTAATGTTATATCTTTAAGCATTTGTGTTTCCTTTTAGTTTTCTCAAAAGTCTTTCTTTTGCTCTTTCTACCGTATATACATCGCTGCCTATATCTATCCCCTTTTCGGCAAGCAGATGTGATAATTTAGTTATCTGCGGAATATCCAAACCGATTTCCTGCAATTCCTCAGACATGGAAAAAACCTTATCGGTGGACTCATAACAGAAAAGCCTTCCGCGATTCATCACAAGAACCTTATTGGCATACTTTACTATATCCTCCATAGAGTGAGAAACAAGCAGAATCGTAGTACCCGAATTTTTATGATAACCCGAAATTTCCTCCAGCACCTTGTCCCGCCCCGAAGGATCAAGTCCCGCCGCAGGCTCGTCAAGAATAAGGATCTTAGGCTCCATAGCTATTACGCCCGCCAAAGCCACACGCCTTTTTTGCCCGCCCGACAAATCAAAGGGCGATCTTTCCAGCAGCTCATGGTCAAGTCCCATTTGAATGGCGGCGTTTCTCACCCGCTTATCGATTTCCTCTTCCGAAAGACCCATATTTTTTGGACCGTAGGCAATGTCCTTATATACCGTTTCTTCAAAAAGCTGATATTCGGAATACTGGAATACCAAGCCTGCTTCAAAACGTATATCCTTTATATTGACATTTTTGTCCCGGATATTTCTTTCGTTGATAAGAACCTCTCCGGAGCTTTGCTTTAAAAGCCCGTTCAAATGCTGTATAAAGGTGGATTTACCGCTGCCCGTGTGACCTATAACTCCCACAAACTCCCCCTGCTCGATAACGATGCTTACATCGTCCACGGCAGTGGTTTCAAAGGGAGTGCCTATGCTGTATTTATAGGTCAGATTTCTTGTTTCTACTGCATTCATTTAATGCTTCCTTTTGTTCTTTGTATTTTTATGTTCCTTTTATCTTTGTGTTTCCGACAACAATAATTTTGTCGGAATATTTACTTTGTTCCTTCTCCCTTGACCTTATATATTCTAAATGCGCAATCCTTTTCAAAACGAATATTCGCCCGGTTTTTTCCTATTTGCCCCACAAAATAATCTTCGTCCTCCGGAAATGTCTGTTTTGTCATAAATCTTAACAGATCCGGTGCGTCGGCAGATTCTTTCAACACAACCTCTATCGTACTCCATCCGTCAATTACAGGTGAATATATTTCATGAATCATATCACAAAATAAATCTTTCCCGTTTATTGAAATTTTTCTCATTAAATCCGCTTTTCTATCTTCAATCAGCATACTCTTTAACTTTATATTTCCGATAATAAACAAGAATTTACTGCGCAAAAACTTTCTTCAAATCACAAACGAACTGCGCTTGCTGTTTCTTCAAATATGATTTCACAAAAGGTTTCATAATTAGTTTTTTGGCTGTTACACATTCTGTAAAATCTACTTGAGTTTCATTTCCTTTGGAAGTAAAAATGCCGATCCAATGCCCTTTCATATTGCTGTTTTCCATATCAAACTCCCATCGTTTATATGGTTCTGCAACAGTAACGGTAAACTTGGTAGAATACCCTTCCTTTGTGTATTCAATAAATTGGTTCTGATCCACAACTTCCGTTTTACTCAAATCACTACGCCATGTACTATACTTTTCAACGGCTAAAACTGTTTCCCAGACCTTATGAATATCACCGCTGATAATTTCTTTCATATTTGAACTCGCCATTTTATTCTCCCTCTTCAACGCCGTAAGCGGAAAATTTCCGAAAGATATTCAATTATTCCATGCTCTCCGAATTTTGTTGTTTCCTTTTTATTCATCACTTATTTTTTGTCCTTCACTTATATTTATATAATATATTCATACCTGTTCATAACCAACTGAACCACAGCGTCTCTTTTAACCTTCATATTCAGCTCGTCAACACATTTCCTAACGGTTTCTCTGCTGATGGCAGGCAAAAAATTACGGTAATTCGGATGTTTTTCAAGAAGCTCATTAAAAAGCCTGATAAGCAAATCGCTGCTTTTTGGATTTGAGGGATAGCCTCTTGCAATCAATGCCATATTATTGTCAAAATTCGGAGCAAATCCCAAAAGCTTTCCGTTATCAGCATCACGCAATAAACCGAAGTTATTTGTATGCCTGTCGGGATTTGCGGCAACGGTGTCCAAAAATATCATACGAACATAATCGGGTATTGCATTTGGACAAAGCGTTTGCAGCTTTTCTGTCACCGCTTCATAATCCTCATTATCTCCCATAAACGCAGAAGCAGGCTCAAAATTCACCGCAGCGTTTTGTGTAAAATCGGGAGTTTTAACAAAGCCCTCTCCCCGCTCATATTCAGCCATCTTCATGTTTAACGCCCGTCCCAGGCGGCATACAAACAATTCGGAAAACATCTCATTATGGTTGGCTTTTTTATACATCCACCATTCGCCATTACGGAGCTTCCAGCACTTTTCAAAGCTGCCTGTATTGGTAAGCTCAGGCGTTCTTGTATTTTTGCTGTTGGCGGCACGGTTAAAGCTGCTATAACTTCCCTTAAGCGCCAGGTTTGAGAAATAATCGTTTTTAAATCTGACATCTTCATATCGCAAATCGGAATCAAGCTCTTTTATCCAATAGTTGTCGGTAATTGTAACTCCGTTTACGGAAATAACGGTGGAAATATCGTCACGTTCCGTTAAGCGCAGTGCTTTTTTCAGCAATCTTGAGTTAGCCCGATGTGAATCAATGGCACGTGTTTCAAGCCAACTGTCCGCATCGGATATTCGTTTGAGATACAGAGGAAGCAAGTCATCGTTATAAACCGTCAATTTTTCGTTTTCCCACCTTGCAACAACAATATCTGCGGACATAATAAAATAATTTTTACTGCTCATCGGATTTCATCTTATTTAACCTGCTTGTCGCTATCCAAAAAAACCTTTGATCCCGTTGCGCCCGTTTGCCCCTGATATTTGCCGTTATAGGGATTTAAAGCATAATCGTCCATTTCCGCAAAAACAAGCTGTCCTACTCTTCTGCCCGATTTCAGCTCTATGGCAAATCTGTTGGCATTATATAATTCCAAGGTTATTTCACCCTTAAACCCAGGATCGACCCAGCCTGCATTCTGAATAAAAAGACCCATACGACCAAGGGAGCTTCTGCCCTCAACAAAAGCAGTTAAATTATCGGGCAGTTCAAAATATTCCATTGTGGTTGCAAGCACAAATTGTCCCGGCAGTATTAAATATGAGTCGGTATGAATTGTCTTATAGTTAATTTCATTTTCCAAGGTTATAATTCCCGACGGTGAATCTTCAACAACACCAAAAGAAGCGCCCAGCCTTATATCTACACTGGCAGGCTGTATCTGTTCACTGTTTAAAGGGTTTATCACCAAGGTTTTTTCATCAAGCATTCGCAATATGGTTTTATCCGATAAAATCATTAAGATATCAGCCTTTCTATCTCACCAAGCATATCCTCCTCGGTAAGCACCTCCAAGGAAATATCGATCCCCTCTTTTTTCAGCTCATAAGCCAGCTGCGTTACCTGCGGAACATCAAGTCCCACCTCGTTAAGCCTGTCCACCTGCGAAAAAATTTTTTTGGGAACATCGTCCATTATAATTTTTCCGTTATCCATTACCACAACACGCTCTGCCTGCGCCGCCTCGTCCATATAGTGGGTAATAAGCACAACGGTTATGCCAAATTCGCCGTTAAGCCTTTTTATGGTCTTCATAACCGATCGTCTTCCCTTAGGGTCAAGCATGGCGGTAGGCTCGTCGAGAACAACGCATTGCGGTCGCATTGCAATAACTCCCGCAATGGCTATACGCTGTTTTTGCCCTCCCGAAAGCTGATGTGCGGAGTGGAGACGGTATTTGTACATATCCACCGCATTCAAGGCCTCGTCTACCCTTTCCCGTATTTCCGCAGGGGGAATGCCTAAATTTTCGGGCGCAAAAGCCACGTCCTCCTCCACAATGGTTGCCACAAGCTGATTGTCGGGATTTTGAAACACCATTCCCACCGTCTGGCGCACATCATAAATTCTGTCGTCATCGGCAGTATCAATTCCGTTTACATAAACCTTACCCGAATTTCCTATCAATATTCCGTTAAAATGCTTAGCCAATGTGGATTTTCCGCAGCCGTTATGTCCCAATATCGCCAAAAACTGCCCTTTTGGGATTTCAAGATTTATATTTTCCAATACCTTGTTGCCGCCGATAACATTTCCCTCGTCATCGGTTATGGGATATTCAAATGAAAGATCTTTAACTTCGATTATATTCACAAGCGCTCCTTACTTTTTACACAAAATGAACGACAGCGGTATTGCCGCAGGGTATGGCAAATCCCGTATTCTTCACGGGAAGCCCGATTTCCTCGGCTTCCACTTCGATTTTTCTCTTTATCCCGACGGTCATTTTCAGCAAATACGCCATAACCGACGGAGAAAGCCCCGTGGTATAACTGTTAAGCACTATAAAGAGCGGCTCTTCCGACAGCACTTGAGTGCATTTCGTCATAAGCTCATGTATACAGTCCTCCAGCTTCCACATTTCTCCGTTAGTCCCTCTGCCGTAGCTGGGAGGGTCGAGTATTATTCCGTCGTATTTGTTTCCCCGCTTTATTTCCCTGTTTAAAAACTTTAATGCGTCGTCAACTATCCATCGGATAGGCTTATCCCTTAAACCGCTCAGCTCTGCGTTTTCCTTTCCCCATTCCACCATTCCCTTTACAGCGTCAAGGTGACAAACGCTTGCTCCTGCCGCCGCACACGCCAAGGTTGCCCCTCCCGTATAGGCAAAAAGGTTAAGCACGTTTATGGGGCGGTCGGCGTTTTTAATAAGCTCCGTGCAGTAATCCCAATTAACCGCCTGTTCGGGAAAAAGTCCCGTGTGTTTA
>CANEHP010000054.1 GCA_947427325.1 uncultured Clostridia bacterium
TTATCGTTTTATTTTTAGGGATAATGCATTTACACGGTTTATTTTTCATAACCATCCCAGCCGATAACCCGAGGGTTATCCACTCCGTTATCACGGGCACAGTTAAAAATATGGTTAAGGGCGTCTCCTTCGGGATCGGAGCTTATTACCGCATACTTTATATAACGGAAGGCGGGAACCGTTTCTATGCGCAGATTATTATATGCGTCGCTTTGGGCGTTCATATCCTCTCTGAAAAGATTGTCCAGGGAGCAGCAGAATAAGTTGCACAACTCTATCGCCTTATCGATTTCGGGCTGAGCCGTATCCAACTCCCATTTGGAAATTGTCTGACGGCTTACGTTCATTTTTTCCGCAAGATTTTCCTGGGTCATATCCCCTCTTAATCTTCTTAAAAATTGAAGGTTTTTACCAAAACTCATATCTAATTCTCCTTTCATACTTTCTCGTCTAAAAATAGACAAAGATTTGCGAAAATCAGACTGCAAAGATTGTTTATTTTTATTCGAGAATTAGTATTAGAACTTAATTTGTCGTGTATCGATACCCTACGCCAATAATATACCATTTTTTGGCAAGCATAGCAACCAACCAATATGCGCAGGTTTTGGACTTTGCGCAACCGCAAGGTGCGCTTTTCAGCCGAAAAACGGCAAATCCCCTGTATAGAACCAAATTTTCCCTTCCGTCATAAAATAAGGTATAGGCGACATTGTACAAAAAAGGATTGTATCAAAATCTTTTTTGTCAATGCTTCGCAAAGAACACAAAAAATACTTTGGAAAGGAAAATACTATGGAAAAGTTTTTGTTTTTGGGCGGGGATCTACGTATGCTTTATGCCGCCGAATATTTAAATAAAGAGCATAGCTGCTTTGTTTACGGCTTTGAAAACGCAGAGGAATTTCCCGTGCCCAATGTAAGCGAGATCATACCCTGCGACTGCGTGGTGCTTCCCCTGCCCGCTTCGTCGGACGGAACGCACATAAATATGCCCTATCACAAAGAAAATCTTGACCTGGGCGTACTCGTTTCCGCCGTTAAAAAAGGCGGCACTGTTTTTACGGGAAAGAGCTGTACCTATCTTGAAAGGCTTTGCGAGGAAAATCAGCTTAAACTGAAAAATTACTTTTCAAGAGAAGAGCTGCAAATTATGAACGCAGTTCCCACTGCCGAAGGCGCATTGGAGATATTGCTTGCAGAGCTGCCTATTACGGTTTTCGGCTCGGATATACTTATAACGGGCTTTGGAAGGATAGGCGAGGTTATGGCGGGCATGCTTAAGGGCCTGGGAGCAAATGTTACCGTTGCCGCAAGAAGGTATGAACAGCTTGCCAAGGCGTCGGTTTCAGGCTGCGGCACAGTACATTTTGACAAGCTGAACGGAACGCTTGCCTATTATGACGCAGTGATCAACACAGTGCCCGCTCCCGTCTTTGACAGAAAGCGCCTGATGATGCTGAAAAAAGACTGCCTGATAATAGACCTTGCGTCAAAAACAGGGGTAGAGGATATGGAGCTTGCGGCAAGCGTGGGGGTAAAGGTGATCTGGGCGTTGTCGCTTCCCGGCAGAACCGCTCCCGTTTCGGCAGGCAGAATAATCGGCAAAACCGTAGAGAATATGTTAAGGGAAGGGGGAGAGTAAAATGGAGAGCATATACGAGATTTCAGCCGCAGAAAAAGTGAATGCGCAAAATGAGAGCACACAAAATGAGAACGGGCAAAATGAGAACGGGCAAAATGAAAATAAACAAGGAGATAATCCGGTCGAAAACGCATACGGGGAAGAGAGAAAAAACGTCGCTTGGGAAAACAGGGTAAAAGAACCGTCAAAGGGAATTATGCATGGCTTGAAAATCGGAGTTGCCGTCTGCGGCTCGTTCTGTACATTTAAAAAAGCCTTTGAGGCTGCGGCGGAGCTTAAAAAGATGGGGGCTGATATCATACCTGTTATGAGCTTTAACGCCGCCTCGATCTCCTCCCGCTTCGGAACTGCGGAGGAAAATTTGGCTGCTTTTGAGAATATTGCAGGGAGAAAGGCAATTTTGACCATTGAGGACGCAGAGCCTATCGGACCTAAGAAAATGACCGATATTATGCTTTTGCCCAACTGTACGGGCAATACTTTGGCTAAGCTTGCCATGTCCATTACCGACACACCCGTAACTATGGCGGTAAAAAGCCATCTGAGAGGAAACCGTCCCGTTGTAATAAATGCTGCCACAAACGACGCTTTAAGCGGTTCGGCAAAAAACATAGGCGCACTTATGAATTTGCGGAATTACTACTTCGTACCTTTGAGACAGGACGATTTCGCCAAAAAGCCCACCTCTGTGGTGGGTGATTTTTCCTTAATTCCCGATACGATTATATATGCTCTTTCGGGAAGACAGATACAGCCTGTTTTAAGAGAGCTGTGAGAAAAACATACAAAACGCCGCACAGTAAGCCGAAAAGCTTTTGTGCGGCGTTATACTAGAGCGTGTTCACATAAAATCAGTATGCAGATTTTATGTGAACACGCTCTAAAAAGGTATTGGAATCAGGCGGCAGTCTTGTCCGTTTTTATTCGGCTTTAAAGCCCGTTCACCCCTCAACCATAATGCACTGCCCCAAGGAAAAGCTGTAAAGCCAGCATTCCTTTACCCTAAGCCCGGTCATCTCTTCAAGAGCCTTTTTGTAAATCGCAAGCTGCCCCCTGTACTCCTCCGTAAGCTTTTTGACAGTGGTATTCCTGTTGGTCTTATAATCCACAAGAACTATTTCCCCTTTTTCCGTAAAGAACATATCCGCTATACCTTGAATAAAAGACAGATCCTCGTTTTGAGGATTATCCGTATTTGCGGCGTTTACGGTGGTAAAAATCGGGAACTCCCTGTTTACCTCCTCCGCCTTAACCGCTCTTTTACAAAGCCGGGAGTCCAAAAAGCCCTGTATCTCCGCTGCTTTTATTTCCATACGTTCTTTTTCGGCGACGACCCCCGAATCCTTAAGACGGCTCAGCTCCCTTTCCGCATTTTCTGCGGAAAAATCCAGATTTTCCATAACCTTATGGTATAAATCTCCCCTTTCCTTCGGAGTAAGGGGCTTGTCTTTTTTAATGAAAACGGGAAGACCCAAATAAAAGGCTCTGCCTGCGGAGTTTTCATCCCCGCTCTCCTCCGCCTTAACGCCCAAAGAAGTGGCGGTGAACTTTGCGGGTATATCTATAAGCTTCTTATAGGGATATTGATACCCGAGCTTTTCTCTTATCAACTCAAAATCGGGTTTGACAAGATCCTTTTCCAAATCCGTTTTCAAATCTTTTTCCGGTTTTTTTTCGGCAAAAATAACTATATCCCCTTCACATTGGTACAAGTCCATCATAGCGGGGACTTTACTTAACCGCTTACGAATAAAGCTATAGTAGCTGTCCTTTATGGGCGGCGCTTCCTCTTCCGCATATGTTACTTCTCCGCTTCTGCTCTTTTTCTCCTTTTTCCTGATTTCCGCCGAAGCGGTAACTATCAGCTTTTCCTCCGCTCTTGTCATTGCCACATACAAAAGCCTTAATTCCTCGCCCATAACACGGTCCAGGTATCCCTTTTCAAGCAGCTTGTGAGAAAGTGTGCGGTACTTGTATAGCCTTTCGTTGTCGGAAACGGAAATTCCCACGCCCTCCTTAAGGCTGTACACCATTTTTAAAAATCTGTCCCGTGTGTTGGGAGCTATGTTGGTTTCCGCCGCAAATACCACAGGGAACTGCAAGCCCTTTGAAGCGTGGATAGACATCAGCTTTACGGATTTTTCCTCCTGCTCCTTTACCTGAGCCTGAGGAAGAGCAATCTCACGGCTGTCTTTGATGTTTTTCAAAGCCGCCAGAAAATCGGCGGGACGGGGGTAATTTTTTCCGTAACGCACCAGCAGGCGAAGATTCGCCAAACGCTCCTTTCCCTTTAAGCCTGCGCTCATTATGCTGTCAATAGAGGTAACATTGTAGATTTTTCGGATAAGGACCGATGTGGCGCTGCCTCCCGCTTCTTTTCGCAGCAGCTTCATATCCGTGAGAAAGCGGCGTATTTTTTGATGCAGCAGATCCTCTCCGCCCGCCTTGTCCATTTTTGTAAGATTGGTGTACAGCGGAGTTTTTTTCGGTTCGGCGGTATCCGTACCCTCTGCCAGCCTTACCCTTGCCATATCCTCGGCGGTAAATCCGTAGGCGGGACTCATAAGCGACTTTGCCACAGAAATATTATCGTTGGGTCTTATAACCGCAGAAAGGATTGCCGTAACCTGCTCTACCTCCAACAGGTTGGTAAACTCCTTTTCACCTACGGAAACGGCGGGAATATTATATTCCTCCATAATTTTTCTAAGCCTTACCGCCGTTTCGTTGCGGCGGGTAAGCACGGCAAAATCTCCGTAGCCGCAGGGTCTTTCCGTATCTCCCTTATGAACGGTAAAGCCGTCATTAACCATCCGCCGTATTCTTGCCGCCACATACATAAGCTCTCTGTCGTTTTCGCCGCCCTCTGCAAAAACCTTGACAAGCTCGCTTTTATTTTTGCCGCAAAAATCTATGCCTCTGCCGCAGGTCATATCCTCCCAATGGTTTTCGGAAAAGCCGGCGGGCTTATCATCGTCGGAAAACAGCAGGTTTACGGTATTTATAACATTTTCGCCGCTGCGAAAATTTTTGGTGAGCTTTATATTATTGTATTTTGGATTTCTGCAAAGAGAGGTGAATATTTCGGGGTTGGCATTTCTGAAAGCATAAATACACTGCTTTTCATCGCCTACAAAATACAGATTGCCTTCGTCCCTTGAAAGCTCCTTAAAAATCTCATACTGAATATCGTTGCTGTCCTGAAATTCGTCAACTATTATGTATTCGTACCTGCCCTTTCCCGCACCGCGCTTTACTGCCATAAGGGCATATTTCTCCAGATCGGAAAAATCCACTCCCGCTTCTTTTCTTTTAAGCTGTGAAAATTCCTTCTCGTATATCTGTTCAAGATAATATACCTTTTCAAGTGTTTCAAGGCAGATAATGCGGTCCTTGTCCCAATCGGTCAACGCCGCAACGGAAGTCTTAAACTCCTCTATGCCCGACTTGGCGCTCTCCTTAGCTTCAACGCATTTCGCTAAGCTTTCGTTTCCCGCAAAGGCGGGGCTTCTGCCCTGATCTGCGCTTGCTTCCGATAAAGCCGAAGCCAAATCGCCCCCTTGAAAAGCCCTTTCGGATTTTACCGCTATCTCTTTCAGCTTTTCAAAATACGGTGCGCCCTTTAACGCCAAATTTGAAGTCTGCGCCTCAATGGAAAGCTCCCTTTCTCCCTTTGCTTTTTTAAAAGGCTTTTCCGAAATAATATAAGCTCTGACTTCGTTTATAATGTCATCCAGCATTTCCTCCGTTTTTTTAAGCTCCCGTAAAATCATCTCTTTATAGGGCTTAACATATTCTTCTTCAAAGAGCTTTTTATCCCCGTAAATTTTCAGCTGATTATTTATCCATTTATCGGGATCGGGTATGTTGGAAAAAAACGCATACATCTGCCCAGCAAGCTCGACGATCTGCCTTTCTCCTCCCAAAAGCTTATAGAATCTCATTTGCTCATGGGGGGCAAGCTCCTTGTAGAACCTTTTTAACAAAAGCCTTCCCGCTTTATCGGACAATTCGCCGCTTTTTACGTCGTCTATTACCGAAACTCCCTCGTCCAAAGGCAAAAGACGAATATTATCCTTAACAAGAGAAAGGCAAAAGCTGCTTATGGTAGATATCTGAGCAAAGGAAAGACGCACCAGCTGATCTCTGTAGAAATCGCTGTCGGGATTTTCCGCAATAAGCTGTCCCATTCTTCTTTCAAGGCGGCCTTTAAGCTCCGCCGCCGCTTTTTCCGTAAAGGTAACGGCGGCTATTCTGTCTGCGGGAACGGGATTTTTTTCATCGGAAATGAGCTTTGCAATATGCTCTACCAAAACGGCGGTCTTGCCGCTTCCCGCCGAAGCCGAAACGGCGGCCGAAATGTTTCCCCTGTAATCTATTGCGCTTTGCTGCTGCTTTGTAAAATTCACTTTTCTTCCCCCTTTCCCTCATTTTCCGAAGCCTTGCTATTAAACTTGCTCTTAAATTTGTCCGTTTCACCGCCGTCCTCTGCGGCACGTACCCTTTTGCCCTTATTGGCGCAGACAGAAGAAAAACCGCAAAAATCGCAGGGTACGCCCTCCGAGCTCTCCAAGGGCACCGCCTCGATTTTTCCGTCTAAAAGGGACAGTACTTTATCAACGATTACGTTCTTTTCAATGTAGCTTTTCAGCTCCGCAAAATTATCGTAGGACAGGCTTTCCGCCGAGTAATATTTATCGCTTGCTCTGCCCTGAGTTTTTTCGGTTACGGCCTTGTTGTACCTTTTCGCCTGCTCCGCAAGCTCCTTGTTTCCGTCAAAAACCGCACCGCTGATGATATGGCTGTTAAACCATTCCCTGTCTAAATCCTTTTCCTGCACCGAAAGACCGCTTGCCGCACTTAAGCTGCCCGGTGCGCCTGCGTTAAAGTAGCCTATGCCGCCGGGACGCCTTTGAGCCTTGCCGTTTTTTTCCCTGCCGCATTCCGCAAAAAGATAAAGCAGCATTTGCAGATCCGCTCCCTGCTCCGTATCCTTAAGCGTAAATTTTTTTGGCTTTTTTCCCGACTTATAATCTATAATTCTTACGTATTCATTTGCGCCGCCCTCCGATTTTTCCGTGTTCTGCCCTTTATATATATCTATTCGGTCGGCTGTTCCCTTTATGGTGATAAAATCCGAGCCGCATTTTTCTCTAAGCCTTTCGTCCCGAATTTTATACTCCACCCTTTTCTCAAATTCAGAGGGCTTATAGTCTCCCTGCTTCAGCTCCAGGCTTATCTGTTTTAAAACGCCCGTTATCTGCGGCAGCATAAAGCCGAACAGAGCCTTTGTCCTTTCGGGAAATGCGGGGTTGTCCCTTATATACTGCTCCGACTCCTCTTCCACGGCTCTTTTCGCCAGCTCCTTTATTTCCTCTTCGCTCATATCGGCTATGCCGCTGCCCTCGGTCAAGGCTCTTTTCATTATGCTGTGTATGACCGTACCTTTATTACCGCCTTTTTCCAGGTCCGCCGAATTATTTTCCCTAAGCCCCAAGCCGTACTGCCCGAAATACATAAAAGGACAGCTAAAGGCGGCTTCAAGGGAGGTAGGCGAGTATGCCATACCTCCGAAAAGCCTGACCGCAAGGTCGGGGGACAGCGAAAAATCTCTGCCGCCGCTTAAAAGGGTCAAGGCCTCCGATACCTTTTTGCCGTACTCCTTATCGTCAAGACCGTATAATATTTTCAGCAGCCCGCTCTTTATTCCTTCGTCGCCGCCGTAGTTTAAAGCCAAGGCGCTGCGCAAATCGTAACGGGTGTTGATAAAATATTCAAAGGGCATTTCTTCCTTTGACGCAGCGGGTAAATTTTTAAATTCCCCTGCCGATAAAATACTTGAAGGCTCTGCTTCCCTGCCCGCCGCATCCTGATGGCAGTATGTAATTATCAGATTTTTTTCGTAAAGGCTCATTGCTCTTTCCGCAAAGTAATATTCCTTTGAATGGCGGTTAAGCTTGCTGTCATAAATAGGGAGTCCCACCACGTTAAGGCTTTCACGCTCATTATCGGTAAATATGCTTTCAAGATGCGAGCCTGCTGGTATCTTACCCTCGTTAAAGCCTGCGATAATTACCGTTTTCGGAGATGCCTTGCGTGTTCTCTCAATATCGCCCAAGGTAACGTTGTCTAAGCTTTTGGGAGGATTGGCAAGGTTTATTCCCGATAAAATTTCCTCTAAAAGCAGACGGTAATCCTCTATGCTTATTTTTGTGTTTTCCAGGCAATACGCCATAGAGGTAAAGGCTTCGCAAAGAGCGTCCCATATTCTGCCGTTTTCCTCGGCGGCGTTTTCGTCAATTTCTATTGTGTGAACCTCTCCGCCCATATCCGACTTTGAAGCGGCAATAAAGGAAGACTGTATTTTCTGCTCCTCCAAAAGATATTCCATAAACAGAGCCGACAGCTCCGCACCGTCTGCGGCGGCAGTCAAGTCCTTTTTCAGCTTTATTAAAGGCTCGATAACAGCTTTTCTCAAATCCTCCGATTCGGCTAATTCACGTCTCGGGTCATTTTCAAAGCCCTTTTCCCAATCCGCTTTGTCTATGCCGTAGCGTTGGGCGGCGCACCTTAAGCCGTATGCCTCCTTGCTGTAAATAAGCCTCGGCTCGCCCTTGC
The DNA here is from genome assembly GCA_947427325.1 of uncultured Clostridia bacterium. Classification (GTDB taxonomy): domain Bacteria; phylum Bacillota; class Clostridia; order Oscillospirales; family Ruminococcaceae; genus Ruminiclostridium_E. Next base: position 8,263 of record CANEHP010000054.1, read on the forward strand.
TTTTGTTTTCGTCAAAATCCCTTATTCTTAGATATCCGCATTCGGCTAAGTTAAGTATATCCTCCGTTTCAAGCTCCACGGCTTTTAATATCAAGGTCACAAAATTCACTATGGGCTTTTCCGTCATACTGTGGGGAAAATCGCAAAATACGGGAATATCGCTGTTTTTAAGCCTGTCCCCTATAATTTCCTCATATTCGCCGTCGGCGGCAAGAATCAGAAAATCCCTGTATCTGCTGTTTTCTTCCCTTACGCTTCGGTGAATTTCCGCCGCAATAAGCTCCGCTTCGTCATAAGGCGTTTTGGCGGAAAATATTTTAACGGGATTCTCTGCTCTTTCCTTTTTGCGATATTCTTCGGAAAACAGCCTTAATGCGGCGCCGGGATCTATGGCTTTTATTTCCTCAACGGTTTTGGCAACGCATATAAACTCTCTCCTTCTGCTTTTGGGAGTATCGCAGCTAAAGCAGAATATACTTTTGTCGCATTGGTTTAAAGCCGCTGAAAGCAGTTTTTTCTGAACCAGGGAAAAGCTGTCGAAATTATCGAAAAACAGTCTGCTGCCTTTAAAATATCCGTTTTTCTCAGCCAGAGCCGCAGCTCTTGAAACATCGTCCAGCTTATCGTCTAAATTTTCGGTAAGAGCTTTGTCATAATCGGCATAAATCCTTAAAAAATCCCCCGCCTTGTCCGACAGCTCCTCGTCCAGCTCCGTTTCTCTTTCAAGTATCTTTTTACAGTCCTCGGGGGAAATGCCCGCATTTTTAAAAGCGGAAACGGTTTTAAGCATAAGGGTGCAAAGCCCGGGCGAGTTTTTGCCCTTCCCCAAGCTTAAAAAATCCGCTCTTGCGTTATCTATGGTCTTCCACATGGTAATAAGCTTTACTGCATTATCCGCACAGGGCTTGGCGGCTTTATAAAGGTTAAGTATCTCTCTTGAAAGCTTTGAAAAACCCGTTACCTTAACATAGCGGATATTCCTTGCGCCGACTGCAAAGTAAACCGCCCTTTCCGTATCAAAGGAAAATTGTTCGGGTACGAAAAGCAAGCACCTTTCTTTTCTTTCCGCCGCCGCCTTTATTTCCTTAAACATTTCTGCGGTTTTTCCCGTTCCGAAATTGCCGTAAAAAATCTCTGTTACCATTTTATTACCTCAATTTTTATTATCGAAATACCGTATGGGATAGTCCCAAGTATAATATTACAGCTTTTTAAAAAATTGTCAATACAAACCGAATTTAGAACTTGTTCTCATACTAATTCTAAGGAACTGAAGAAATTGGAATTAGTATAAGAAATAGTATGAGACGTCATTTTTAAACGCCAAATTCAAAAAATACGGAGGATTCTATGATAAACGAAGCAAATCAAGAAACGAAGCCTTTAGCCCCGCTTATTTTGCGCTTTCATCATCTTCTCTGCCTTCCCCTGTTCGAGGGAAAGGGCTACAGCGACAGCTTTTCCGCAAATATGGCAATGATAAAGGGCAGAGTCGAAAGCACCGAAGAGGAAATAACCTTTATCTGCGATTTTGACAGCGTTTGCGAAAACTGTCCCAACAAAAGCGAAAAGGGCTGCCTGTTAAACGGAAACGGCGGAGAAAAAATAGAGGACAAGGACATAAATATCGCCAAGCTGTTAGGCGTAAGGGACGGCTTTACCTCAGACTATAAAACCGCTTTAAAAATGGCGGAGGAAAAAATACACAGCAAGGAGTTCATTAAAATTTGCGGAGAGTGCCGCTGGTATAAGGCGGGGATTTGCAGCTTTGACAAGTGGAAGGACAGTGTGGCGGCAGGAAACTGACAGTTGACAGTCGAGGTGTCGGCTTCGCCGGCGGATTTGAAATTTTACGCTTGTGCCGACAGTTTAAATCGGTGAAGCCGTTCCGCAACTGTAAACTGTCAAATGTCAACTGTAAACTGTCAACTTTTCCCGGCATTACTCTATCAAAAAAGCCGCATAGGGCAGGGTATAAGAACGATTATCCAGAAAATCCAGCAAGGCGTCCTTTTTGATAAGCTCGTTATTAACGGTCATTTTAGCGGTGCGTGAAATTGCCAAAGCCAGGTCCTCGTCATTAAAGTCATTAGGCAGAAAAGCGGGAACACAGGTTTTAAGCAAATTATAAAAAATCGCCGCAATAAAATAATTTTTCCAGATTCCCTCGCTTAAGGCCTGGGGAAAAATCAGATTAACCAAAACATTTTCAATTATATAGGAGCGCTCCCTTTCAATTTTTTCGTAAACCGCTAAAGCTTCAAGATATTTTTCCGAATTAAAGGAGGTTTCTATATTTTTGTTTTCTGCCGATTTAAAGGTAATTTCCATACTGTCCGCCACAATCCCAAACAGCTCCTTTAAATGATTTTTGCCCTTATTCCTCACCCTGAGAAGCATTTTTGCAAAAATGCCGACGGATTTTACTCCATAGCTTTCTCTGCTTTGATCGGGCTTTAACGAATCGGCAATGTTTCCCCATACATCGTTGTTGTTTTTAAGAGTTTGCGCAAGCGCAGGTATTTTTCCGCCCTCCTTATGATTTATATATTCGTTTGTCTTTTGGGAAAAGTAGCCCAAAACCAGCATTCTTTCGGGAACGGTAAGCCTGCGGTTTTGCAAAATATATATCTGAGTATCTTTAATTGCCCAATAATACGGAAATCCCTCCCAGCTCTCCGAAACTGCGGGAGAAGAATATATACCCGAATTTAAGAGCTTGTCCCTGCCGTCATAATTTTTTTCGGTTAATATAAGTCCTTCCCTTTGGGCAATCAGCAGCTGCGCAGTTTTCGGACAGCTCATATCAAGGGAACAGATATAGGTATCGCCGCCTATTTTTGTTTTCAGGCGGGGAAAGGTGCGGCAGGCATAACCCGAATAATCCTCTCCCAGCTCTTTTTGCAGCATACAAAGTCCTTTATCGTCCAACAGCGGACAAATACCCTTTTCGTCAAGCCTTACCACCGCATAGTTAAGACCTTGGGCATTATTGCCGTTTACCCTTACAAAGGCTTTGTCTATTGCTTTTTTTAATTCTTCACTGCACTGTGCGTTTCTTAAGTTAAGGTAGTCGTGCCGACTGAAAAAAATGCTCCACTGCTGACAGCAGCTTTCGGGGCATTTTTCCGCCATACATTTAAATTCATTGCAGTAGGTGAATTTTTTAAGCTTCATAATAACCTCTGTGTTTGGAGAAAGTCCTGTTTGTTTTGTGAAAAAGCCAACACCGTACAAGAACCGTTCTGCGGGTTTGTACGGTGCTGCCGTTACCGATCATTCCACCGACTTCAACGCTTCGATCATATCGACCTTTATAAGATGTCTGTGCATATAAAGGGTGACAATTATGCTGAAGCCCAGTGTAATTATTCCCGAAATAACATAGCTTAGGGGCATTATATCCCTGCCGAACATAACCATATCGATTTCGGCGGTTTCTATAATAAAATAGGAGAGGAAGGTTCCGCCGAAAAGCCCCGCAGCTATACCCATCAGCGTAAGAATAAGATTTTCACGGAATATATAGCTGTCCACCTCCGAATCGTAAAAGCCCATAACCTTTAAGGTGGCTATCTCCCTTATTCTCTCATTGATATTTATATTGGTGAGATTGTACAGCACCACAAAAGC
>CANEHP010000055.1 GCA_947427325.1 uncultured Clostridia bacterium
CACAAAAGCCAACGCTCCTGCGCTGACAATAAGTACGCCGATTACCGAGATAAGAGCTTTAAGCATACTGTTCATGGTAGCGATCATTTCATCCTTATATTTAACCGACATAACCGCATTTGTTGCAAGGAGCTTTTGCGCAAGACGGTTTTGCCCTTCCTCGCTCATCTGCTCTCTGTTTTTAGTGCCGAATGCCATTATGTTGTATTCCGGCTCTTCTCCGAAAAGCTGTCTGTACAGTGATTTTGACATATAAATATAGTGATTGGGATAATTTTCCACACAGGCGGAGATCTCGGCGGTTTTCATATCCGTTTCTTCCTCATAGATCCGCAGCTTATCCCCCGCCCCTATATCCAAAAGAATTGACAGCTTTTCGTCTATTAAAACTCTGTCCTCTTCAAATTCAAAGATTTGGTGAGTTTTTCTGTCACGGAAGGTGTAAAACTTCAGCAGCTCCTCCTTATTTTCGGGAACGATCAGGTATGCGCTGTAAGTGCCTTCCTTGGAGCTTACGGACATTTTCTTCTGAAAATACTTTATCCCCTCGCAGTCTGCGGATTCCAACAGAGAAAATATTTCCTCTTCGTCTCCGCCGTCTACGCTTTCATATGCCAGAATACCCTCATATGAATTAAGCTCGTCATACTGCTTACTTATAATTTCGCTTATGGAGTTTTCCAGTGCAAAGCCCACAAGGGTAAGGGCGGTACAGCCCGCAATGCCCACCACCGTCATCAGCATTCTTCTTTTGTATCTGAAAAGATTTCTTGCGGTAACCTTACCGTTAAAGCCGACCCTTTTCCAAAGGGGCAAACGGTCAAGCAAAATCTTCTTTCCCGCTCTGGGCGCTTTGGGGCGCATAAGCTGTGCAGGCTGCTCGTGAAGCTCCGATTTACAGGAAAGATAAACCGTAACCGCCACCGCCGCCGCCGCCACCGCCATACAGGCCAAGGTCAGAAGCCAGTCGGTGGGAATATGCACCACCGGAATAGAGTACATCATACCGTAAGCCTTGATGATAACAAAGGGGAAAAGCTTTTCGCCGATAATTGCGCCGATAAATGAACCCGACACGGTGGCGGTCAGGGCGTAAAACATAAACTTAAAGATTATCTGTCCGTTTGTGTAGCCCAAAGCCTTTAACGTGCCGATTTGCGAACGCTGCTCCTCTACCATTCTGGTCATGGTGGTAAGGCATACCAATGCGGCAACCAAAATAAAGAACACGGGGAACACCGAGGCAATGTTGTTTATTCTGTCCGCATTTTCGCCGTATTCCGCATTTCCTATGTAATCGGCTATGTCAAATACGTACCAGGAGGGATTTTTTAAGTCCCTAAGCTCTCTTTTCGCCTCCCTGATTTGCTTTTCGCCGTCCTCTATTTCGCTTTCCGCCTCTGTCTTTCCCTTTTCGTATTCGGCAAGTCCCTTTTCGTAATCCTTTTTGCCCTGCTCAAATTCCTTTAAGCCGCTTTGGTAATCCGCTTCGCCCTGTCTTAACCGCTCTAAGCCCTCGTTATACTGCGCTTCGCCCTCCGCCAGCTGCTTTGCCGCTTCTGCCAGCTGCTTCTCCGCCTTGACCTTTTCGTTGGCAAGGGTGATTTCGCCCTCTGCCAGCCGCTTTTTACCCTCGTCCAATTCGGATTTCGCCGCCTTTAATTCGCTGTAGGCTTGGTCGAGCTGCTTTTTTGCGTCGTCTAACTGCGTTTTTGCATCGTCAAGCTGCTTTTTCGCTTCCTCCAGTTCCGCTAATTTCGCCTTGACCTCTTCCTCCGAGGGAAGATTTTCCAAAATCGCCTTTATCTCGGGAGGAAGCGCGGGAAACAGATCCGACGGAAATCCGCCTCCTATGCCGGGAAGCTGATCCTCCGATTCGTGAATTCTCCTGTAGTATTCGTCAAGAGCGGTATACAGCCGATATCCCTGTTCATAAAGGGCAAGATTGCCGTTATATTCCTCTAAGCCCCGATTATATTCCGACAGCCCGTCATTATATTTTATCAGACCCTCGTTATAGGCGGATTCGCCCTCTATCAAAAGCCGCTTATTTTCCAACAGCTCTCTGTCTGCCTCGGCGAACCGTTCCTCCGCTTCCTTTTCCCCCTTGCGGTAATCGCTCCAGCCTGCGTCTAAATCCTTTCTGCCCTGTCGGGACTGCTCTTTTCCCTCTTCAAGCTGTTGTTTTGCGTCAGAAAGCTGCTTTTCCGCCTTGTCAAGCTCTTTTTTTGCGTCCTCTAATTCCTTTTTCCCAAGGGCTAATTTTTTCTCAGCCTCAGCCTTTCCCTCAGCCAATTCCTTTTCCGCATCGGCAATCCTTTGCTCTGCCTCAGCAATTATTTCATCGTATCTTTCAATTTTTCTTTTGCTGCCGATTTCTTCCAAAACGGCTTTTATCTCCGCTGATTTGTTATCGTATTCACTGCTGTAAACGGGAAGATTTATAAGATCCGCTGCGGCAATATAAACCTCCGTATAAACCCGGGTTTTAAAATTTTCTTCATTTATATATATCAGCGTATTTATGTTTCCGTTGCCTATAGTGGTATTGCCTCTTGAGGACATATCTATATAGGCGGGGGAAATAAACTTGCCCACAACGGTATATTCGGTGGTTATAAGGGTTTCGGAAATATCCCCTCCGTCTCCTTCGATAAATACTATCTTATCGCCTATTTCTCTGCCGCCCATCAATGCGCCGCCGTCAACAATACACTCGTCGGGGGCTTCGGGAAAACGTCCCTCGGTAAGCTCCAGCTTGTTAAAGGGATTGTTTTCCCCGTATTCGGAAAGGGACATTACATGAGCTGCTTCCTCCTCGTTTCCTCCCGCAATAAGCACATCGATAAAGTAACCGGGATAAACCTCTATTCCCGAAACCGCCTCCAACGCTTCTATATCCTTATCCGAAAAGCCGAAGGTGGAAACAAGGCGGTAATCCGCAAGACAGCCGTTTTTATAATAAATATTCGCCGATTTTCTCATGTCGGGCGCAGCGGTTTTCACTCCCGCAAAGAAAGCCACTCCTATTGCCACAATACAAAAAATAGACAAAAAGCGGCTTTTTGTCTTGAATATTTCCACAACGGCATTTTTTCTCAGCGCACTTTTCAAGCGGAAGCCCCCCTTTTTCTTTTTGCGTTTTTCGATATTTTTCGATAATTTACATCTTTTTTAGAATTTTTCGGCAATTTTTGACGATTTACAGTATATTCGGATTTTTTCGACATTTTACTATATTTTCGGATAATTTACAGCTTTTTTCAAGCTTTTCGGCATTTTAGGATATTTTTCGATAATTTACATTTTTTTAGAATTTTTCGGCAGTTTTTGACAATTTACAGTATATTCGGATTTTTTCGACATTTTACGGCATTTTTAGATAATTTACAGCTTTTTTCAGGCTTTTCAGCATTTTAGGATATTTTTCGATATTTTTCGATAATTTACATCTTTTTTAGAATTTTTCGGCAGTTTTTGACAATTTACAGTATATTCGGATTTTTTCGACACTTTACAGCTTTTTTCGAATTTTTAGATAATTTTACGGTATTATACTGTGTTTTCCGTTAAATTCTTCCGCCCCCGGGCATTTTTATCTTTAAACAGGTTCTTACCATTCAATATCTTCAACGGGCGTGGGCTGCGGATTGACCTCGATCCTGTTTACTCTGCTGTTTTTAAGATAAATAATTCTGTCCGCCATAGGCGCAATAGCCGAGTTATGGGTCACAAGTATTACCGTCATTCCGCTTTGACGGCAAGTATCCTGCAAAAGCTTCAGAATAAGCTTGCCCGTGTTATAGTCAAGTGCGCCCGTAGGCTCGTCGCATAAAAGCAGCTTGGGCTTTTTGGCAAGCGCTCTTGCAATGGCCACACGCTGCTGTTCTCCTCCCGAAAGCTGAGAGGGGAAGTTGTCGGGTCTGTCCTTAAGTCCCACCTGCTCCAAAATATCGAGGGCGGGTATGTAATCGGTGCAGGTCTGCGCCGCCAGCTCCACATTTTCCTTGGCGGTAAGGTTGGGTATAAGGTTGTAAAACTGAAAAACAAAGCCTATTTCGTTTCTGCGGTAGCCGATAAGCTGTTTTCTGTTATATCCCGCAATATCCTTGGAATCTACGCAAATGCTGCCCCCGTCGGCGGTATCCATTCCCCCCAAAAGGTTAAGCACCGTTGTTTTTCCCGAACCCGAGGGACCTAATATAATGGCAAGCTCTCCCTTTTCAATGGAAAAATTTATATTATCTGCGGCGAAAATTGTGATTTCCCCCACGTGATACCGCTTGCACACGTTTTTTAATTCAACAAAACTCATTTAACACCAATCCTTTTAAAAATTGACGGTTGACGGTTGACAGTTTTGGATTCAATATAAAAGCATTGCCGAAAAATCAGTCGTTCCACCCGACAATTTTAATAAACCGAACGCTGTCGCAGGGAATAAGGCTCAAGGGGAAGTTTACATATTCGCTGTCATGTCCCGTTACCAAAAAATCCAATGTGTTTTTGCGTACGTCCGTTACCACGTCGGTAACTATTACCTGTGAAAACGCTTCGCCGTTCATCATAAGCTGAACTGCGTCGCCCTTTTCAAGCTGTCCTCCCGCCGCTCCCCCAAGGCAGCATACGCCCCTGTGATCGTTTTCGGTACAGTAGATCCAAAAGCTTTCGGGCTTGAACCAGGAGTTGGAGCAGCCGCTGTCCGAGCTTTCAAGGTCAACCTTCGGACCGAACCATTTCCACTTGTTTTTTCCCTCTGTGTCCATTTTGCCTATTCCCGCAAAAATACACTGTGAAACAAAATTTACGCTGTCGTTTTCATAGTCCTGCCAGGAATCGGTATTTCTTGTTAAGTCAAGAGCATTGCTCCACCTGAAAGCGTACTCCACTGCGCCCTCTCTGTCATAATCCCGCTTTACGGAGGGAAGGGCGCTGTCGTAGCCCTTGACCGTTATCAGCCCGGAAACCGCATTTATTTTCGAGGGCAGCACCTTTCGGAAATCCCCCAGCTTTTCCCTGAGCAGCTCGTAAGAAGGGCTGCCGCTGCCGCAAAGAGAGTTCATAGCCTTTACGCTGTAGCTCCATATTCCTCCGCCGCACTCATGGGAGGTTATATACCACTGTCCGCTGTACTTCTCCATAACAAAGGTATGCTCGTATATACCCTCGCCGCTTGAAATCCCCTTTAGTCTGTCAAAAATTATTTCGGCGCTTTGCCTGAGAGAAATTATAAAACCGTTATTTCCCACAGGCACTATGCTTTTAAGCCAAAGGTGAACCGCTGCGGTTTTAATGCCGAGATCCGCAGACGAACCCTTAAGCCGCATTTCGTTTGAGTAAAGAGCCGCCAGATCGTAGATCATATCCTCGCAGTCGCTTGCATAAAGGTCGGACAGAGCTTGAACGCAGTCTGCGTTTTTATCTCCCAGGGCGGTGTAAAAGCACTCGAAGTACCGCTCCGCCATTTTTACGGGAACTGCCGCAGCCTCCGAATACGAAGCGTTTTCCGAATTTCTCCATATACAGCTGTAGCCTATGTTTCCCAAGGGGGGATCTTCCTGAGGCACAAAAACCTTGTCGAAATACTCCCCAAAGGGATTAAAAAAGGCTATGGCAGCTATTGCAAGCAAAACCGCCACCGTTCCTATAAGAACGGGAATAATCAGCTTTTTCAAGGCTTATGACCAACCGTAATCGTCGTATTCGCCCCAATTTGCATTGCTTGCGGACTGCTGTCCCAATTTAAAAATAAGAACCGCTACTGCCGCTAAAATTGCGCCGATAGCCAAAATTATCGAAAGCGTGTTTTTTTTCATAAATAAAAAATCCTTTCTCCATAAAAATTTTAAACCTATATTGTGATAGGCATATGATTTTCTTGTGATTGCAGTCTATTTAGAGCGTGTTCGCATAAAATCAGTATGCAGATTTTCATGCAGATTTTCCTGCATATTTTCGTGTATAATTTTATTGCCCCCAAGGCAAAATTTTGCAGGAATATCGTCATATTTCAAAAAATTTTAACACACGATGTGTTCAGTCATTTGCCCAAAGCCGTCGCAAGGAGGCGTCGGCATCAAAGCAAATGACAAAACGAAGCAGGCGGCAAAATTTGCCGAAAAGATGCATGCTGAGCTTTGTACTGAGCTTTGTGCCGAGCTTTATGTGAACACGCTCTAATTATTCGGCTATAGGTTCGTTCTGCCCGCCAATATGCCGTAAATCTCCGATTTGCCGAAGCCCGTTTGCCTTGCCGCCTCCTTGCAGGCCTCCGAAGGCTTCATTCCTTTTTCCTTAAGCTCTGCCGCAAGCCCGACCGCCTGCTCCAGAGTATATTCCGAATCCTTTTTTTCCTCTGCTCCTTCAACAATAAGCACATACTCCCCTCTCGGCTCATGCTCGCTGTAATAAGCGGCCATTTCGGAAACCGTTCCCCTGATTACCTCCTCATGAATCTTTGTTAGCTCACGGCACAGGCTTATTCGTCTGTCCCCGAGAATTTCCAGCAGATCCGCCAAGGTGTTTTTCAGCTTATGGGGAGCTTCGTAAAAAATCAGGGTCTGGGGCAAGGATTTAAGCTGTCGGAGATGCTCCCTGCGTATTCTTTTGGTAACGCTTAAAAACCCTTCAAAGCAAAAACGCTTTGTGTTAAGTCCGCTTATGGCAAGGGCGGACATGGCGGCGGTAGGTCCGGGCACTGTCGCCACTTCAACGCCGTGTTCGGCGCAAAGCTTAACGATTTCCTCACCGGGATCGCTTATACAGGGCATTCCCGCATCGGTCACAACGGCGCAGCTTTCCCCTTCAAGCAGTCTGGGAAGAATTTCCCCGCCTCTTTGCCTCGCATTATGCTCGTGATAGCTTATCATCTGCTTTTTTATTCCGAATTTTGATAACAAAATCCCGCTTACCCTTGTGTCCTCGGCGCAGATAAAGTCAACTTCCTTTAAAACCTCCTGCGCTCTGGGCGAAAAGTCCCCTAAATTGCCTATGGGTGTTCCCACAATATATAGCTTGCCCAATGTTGTTCCTTTCATTAGACCTCCCCGAAAACTTATGAAGCGCTGCCTGACTTGCCCTTTTGCTGTCATGCTTTGTCCCTTTTCCTTGAAACACATACATTATTCCCGCAAAAAACGGACTGCGCTTGACGGCAAAGCTGCTGCGCCACACAGCATTTCTCCGACTTCCGAGGAAGTCTGTTAAACCGAATTATTCGTACACCTTTTTAAGCCCGTCGGTATACTCTCCCTTTTCGTCTCTCATAATAAACGGCTCGGCGACCTCAAGTCCGATTTTGCCGCCCTTTTTCCCCGACACCAGGGCGAGCCACGGCTTTTCGCCCTCCCTGTTATATACCAGGGTAAGCTTTTTCGGCTGAATATTACACACCGTCATAAGATAAAAAATTTCCCCCAGCCTTTCGGGAAGGTGGCACATTTTTAAAGTGCCGCCGTACTTTAACAGAAAATCCGCCGCCTCTATCACCTGCTTTAAAGAGCAGGCGGTTTCATGACGGGCGATCCTCTGTGCGGGGGACAGCTTTTCCTTTCCCGAGTTTTCCTTGTAATAGGGGGGATTTACCGTTACCATGTCGAGAGTGTTCATGGGGATAAGGCTGCCCAGCTTTTTCAAATCCGTAAGGTCGGCGTTAAGAGAAAAAACTCTGTCCTCCAAGCCGTTTTCTTTTATTCCCTTTCGGAACAGCTCCGCCGCCTCGGTCTGAAGCTCTACCCCGTAGATCCTTTTAGGCGGCTTGCTTTTGCAAAAGTAAAGAGGTATAATGCCGCAGCCCGTGCATAGGTCGCATACCGTCATATTGGGAAAGGGTGCGGCAAAGTGCGCCAAAAGAACCGCATCTGTGCCGAAGCGGTGATTTTCGTTTACAAACACATCAATGTTATCGTTAAGCTTAAATTTTTCTTCCACAATATTAACCTATCAGAATTTCACAGCTTGGGAGAATTTTTCCCTTATCGCTATCGCCCTTATCGCCTTTAAAGGACAGCAGCAGGGAAACGGGACCCACTCTTCCCACCATCATAATAAAGCACAGCAGAAGCTTTGATATGGGATCAACGGCAGCGGAAACTCCCGCCGAAAAGCCTGTGGTTGCAAAGGCGGAAACCACCTCGTAAAGTATATCCATTTCCGCTATCTGAGGGTTAAGAAGATAAATTCCCGTAAAGCAGATAATCGAAAAGCCTACGGATAAAATCAGAACGGACAAAGCTTTGTATACCAGCCGCTTACTTACGCTGTGACCGTAAAGGCGGGCGTCGTCACGATTTTTCAAAACCGCTTCAACCGTAGCGAGCAAAATAGCCAGAGTGGTAACTCTTATGCCGCCGCCTGTAGAAGCCGGGGCAGCGCCGATAAACATTAAAAGAACGGTAATTATTTTTGAAAAGTCGTTTACCATCGCTATATCTTTCATATTAAAGCCTGCATTGCGGGCGGAAATGCTTGTAAACGCAGAGCAGAAAAGCTTATCGGTTATCGTCATATCTCCGAATTGCTCCTGATGAACCAATGTGACAATAAAGTAAGCCAAAAAGCCGATTAAAAAAAGTGCACCGCTGTATATAAGCACCAGCTTGGTATGCATTGTAAGTTTTTTTGTCTTGAAATAGTTCCTTATATCGTCCCAAACCACAAAGCCTATTCCGCCCAAAAATACCAGAGCCGCCATAACCGCATGCAGCTGCGGAGCGTCGCTGTAGCCCGAAAGGCCGCTGCTTATGCCGAAAAGGTCAAGTCCGCCGTTGCAGAAAGCGGAAATCGATGTAAAGACTGCCATAAATGCGCCGTAGCCCCCATATTGGGGAACTAAGGTAAAGCCCATAATAAGAGCGCCTACGCCCTCCATAATAAGGGTATATGTACCTATTCTTATAAACAGCCGCTTTACTCCCACTATGCCGCTTACGCTGACTTCTCCCGCTATTGCGCTGGTTTTCATAAGCCCCATTTTTTTGCCCACCGCAAAGTTGAAAAAGGTAAGGATAATTACCAGACCCAAGCCTCCTACCTGGGTCATAATAAGCAATACCACCTGACCGAAAAGCGTCCAGTGATTAAAGGTATCCACTACCGTTATACCCGTAGTGGTGGTAGCCGAAACCGCCGTAAAAAAGCAGTCGATAAAGTTCGTCCAAATACCGTCTTTAGATGATATGGGCAGCCAAAGCAAAACCGTGCCCGCCGCAATTACGGCTAAAAGGCTTAAAGTGAGCGTTCTGGCAGGATTAGGCTGTTTAACCTTCTTTTTGATAATTGGCATTTTGCGTTTCTTTAACCTCTCTGATTAAAAAATGTTAAACGAGGAGCAGCGCCCCCGAATTTATGGGAAAGACCGACGGCGCAAGCCTCCTCGGTCCTTCGGCTAAAGCAGTGCCGTATGGTATTTTGCGCCATACCGGTGCGGCACTGCCAAAATTTACCGTGATATTGCAGCAGACGCATGGTCGTTTTCCGTTAACGAGCCGTCCGTGGAATTATAGCCGCCGTCCGACGCTTCCTTCTTCATTTCCGTTTCCGTTTCTGTTTTTGTTTCGGTTTCCGTTTCCGTTGCCGTTAATTCGGGGGCTTCCGTTTCGCTTCCGCTTTGCGCCTGCACATACGCCTTCGCCCTTTCCCCGTAGGCGTAAACACGGTAGCCCTCGGTTTCGCCAAGCAGCTCGAACACGGGCCTGCCCTGTCCTTCAAAGCTTATCTGCGCATCCGACGGCATTATTACAAAGGTATCCTCTTTAAGCTCGGAAACATTGTCCGCCGTGTATACTTTGATGTTCTGGTTCAGATACTGCATAGTCATAACGCAGCTTCTTCCGCATCGGTAAGCGGTTAACGGGGGAGCTTCCACGCTGTTGAAAACATAGGATGAAATCTGTTCAAATTCCTTGTTTTTATCTATGCTTTCGGCTCTTGAAAGAGGAATATAGTAAATTGCGCCAAAGGAAAGTGAATATAGAGTAAACAGCAGTATAACCGTTGAAATAACGGCGTTTTTCAGCTTTTTGGAACAGGAGACGATTACCAGCAGTATTGCCATAATGCAAAGGGAACAGCTTACCGCAGCAATAAGTCCGGTTGAAGTTACGAGTGAAGATGTGCTTTCTCCGAACATAGTGGGATAGATGCACAAAATAGGGCTTATGGAAGAGGACTGCGCATTAAGCACCGCTTTTCTGCCTATCAGGAAAAACAGGGTATAGGTAACCCCCATAGTTATAACTCCGCCGTAAATCTCGTTTTTAAAAAGCTCCTCGGTATATATGAATATTAAAATCAGCATTACCGTAAAGGGGATAACTCCGTCCAAATATCTTCCAAACAAAATTGCGCTTTGACTTGTTAAAAAGTTTTCTGCGCCAAATCGGTAGCAAACGCTGATAAACAGCATAAAAACGGTAAGCAGGGCGATAAAGAACATAAATACCGTTCTCACGCCGTCAAAAACAGGCTTAATCTCTTCCTCGTGCTTTTTCCTTTTCATTTTTGAAGAAATAAGCCGCACGGTTACCAACACCAAAACGGAAAGTCCCAACGCTCCCAAGCCCCATGAAGCGCACATAAAATAATATGTCTGACTTATAAGGGCCGTAAAAAATCTTTGCGCTCCCCCGTCAGATAAAGCGTTGGGCAGGGACGCAAAAAAGCTTTCCGCCGTATTGCGCAGTGATGCGGGATCATTAACCTTCCAAAGAATTTGTTGTATAAGATAATTTCCGAAGAGCGCCAGCCCTCCGAAAACAGTCAGAGAGAAAAAATAATATCCGAGAGCGGCAGATTTTCTCTTTAACGCCAATCTTGACAATACCAAAGTCACAGACAAAGCCAGGATTAAAGCAAACAGCCTTTGGTGAGCGCAGTAGGACAGCCCCGCAGTCATTCCCAAAAGCACCGAATACAGTTTTTTTGCGCTTTTCTTATCTGCACCGTCCGCCTTTAACAAAAGATAAAGCGCCAAAAAAGGAATAAAAATCGCCAAGGTTTCATTCCAGATAAACTTGCTGTGTATCATGCAGGACATCCATCCGCCTGTACATACTGCCGCAGTCACAGCCTGCCACGGCTTTTTGACCCCTAACATAAACGAGCAGGAGTATACCATAATCGGTATAAGGCTCAAAACCGCACCATTTATAATTACCATAAGACGATACTGAATAAAAGGGTCTTTGGTAATTGACATGGCGGGAATATAAAGCACCGCCTGCAAAAAGCCGTAAAAGTAGCTGCTTTTTCCCATGGCGGAGCTCCAGTCGCCGCCTAACATCATATTGGCAAGGGCGGCGGCGCTGAACTCGTTTGGCTCTATGGAGGGCAGGTAAACGGCGGCGGAAATAATTATGTGCAGAGCAAAAAAGACGAGATACAGAAAGAATTTTATTCCTCTGTTTCCCACCCTGCCGTATATACGGTTAAGCAGTGCGGTATTTTCCATTTAGGTTTTTTCCTTTCCTGTTTTGCTCCCGTTACAACATTTCCGTTTCATTTCCGTTTTGTTCCCGTTTTGCTCCTGTTTTGCTCCTGTTTCGCAAACGGATCACGCAAAGACGAAAGGCGGTTTTTGCAATGCCGCCCTTTGAATGCAGGCTCTAATACTAAATCTTAATAAAAATCAGACAAATCCACCGACCGGGGCGTCCCTGCTCTGTGTCAGCCCGACTTGAAATATCCGCATATTCCTGCGTCGGGACTTCCTTGATCAGGAACGCCCCACCCGCCGGCTTTGTCTTATTTTAATTAAGAATTAGTATAAGAACTTGTTCTCATAGGAATGGTGCGCAGATTTTCGAGCAAATTTTGTGGAGGACAAGGAAAATTTCCGCAGGAATACTCGTGTATTTCAAGGAATTTTGACGC
>CANEHP010000056.1 GCA_947427325.1 uncultured Clostridia bacterium
ACATCTTGGAGGAACGCCCCGAAAACTGTCAGGTTATAAAAATACATAACCCCATTCTCACCAATACCGATATGCTGAAAATAAAGAATATGAAGGTTGAGGGCTTTAAGGTAGCGGTTATACCTATTCTTTATTATAAAAACACATCCCTGAAAAAAGCCCTTAACAGACTTAATTTAGAAGCGGACAGAGCCTATGGCGACGGCGCAAATATCCTTATCCTTTCCGACAGAGGGGTAGACGAAAACCATGTTGCCATTCCCTCGCTGTTAGCCGTTTCGGCTTTGCATCAGCACCTTGTTGTTACCAAAAAAAGAACCTCCCTTGCGGTGATTCTCGAAACGGGAGAGCCGAGAGAGGTACATCATTTTGCGACCCTTTTAGGCTACGGCGCAAGCGCAGTAAACCCTTATCTGGCACAGGAGGTCATAGAAAGCCTTATAGAAAGAGATTTGCTTGACAAGGACTATTATGCGGCGGTAGACGATTACGATAACGCCATTCTCCACGGCATAGTAAAAATAGCAAGCAAAATGGGAATAAGCACCATTCAGTCCTATCAAGGCTCTCAGATCTTTGAGGCAATAGGCATAAGCAGGGAAGTAACGGATACTTATTTCACGGGAACGGTAAGCCCCGTAGAAGGCATTACCCTAAAGGATATAGAGAGAAACGCCGACAAGCTGCACACCATGGCCTTCGACCCCCTGGGACTGGGCACGGACGACGCCCTTGACAGCAGAGGAAGCCATAATTTCAGAAGCGGCAGGGAAGAGCATTTATATAATCCCCAAACCATACATCTTTTGCAGCAGGCGGCAAGAACGGGAGATTACGGTCTTTATAAGCAGTATTCCGATTTGATAAACAAGGAAATGTCCCCCGTTAATTTAAGGGGACTTATGGATTTTAACTACCCCGAACAGCCTGTTGACATAAGCGAGGTAGAGCCTGTGGAAAGTATCGTACGCCGCTTTAAAACGGGCGCTATGAGCTACGGCTCTATTTCTCGGGAGGCTCATGAGGCTTTGGCTGTAGCCATGAATACCATTCACGGAAAATCCAATTCGGGAGAGGGCGGAGAAAGTCCCGAAAGGCTGAAAAGCAAGGGCGGAAAGGAGGACCGCTGCTCGGCAATAAAGCAGGTGGCTTCGGGCAGATTCGGCGTTACCTCGGAATATCTTAACAGCGCAGACGAAATCCAGATAAAAATGGCGCAGGGCGCAAAGCCCGGCGAGGGCGGACATCTTCCCGGAAAAAAGGTGTACCCGTGGATAGCCAAAACCCGCCACTCCACCCCCGGCGTGGGACTTATCTCCCCTCCGCCTCATCATGATATTTATTCCATTGAGGACTTGGCGCAGCTTATATACGATTTAAAAAATGCCAACAGGGACGCAAGAATAAGCGTAAAGCTTGTTTCGGAATGCGGAGTGGGCACGGTTGCCGCAGGCGTGGCAAAGGCAGGTGCGGCGGTAATTCTTATCAGCGGCTATGACGGCGGAACGGGAGCAGCCCCCGGAAGCTCTATTTACAATGCGGGGCTTCCTTGGGAGCTGGGCTTGTCCGAAGCCCATCAGACCCTTATTATGAACGGTTTGAGAAATAAGGTGGTCATTGAAACGGACGGAAAGCTGATGACGGGACGGGACGTGCTTGTGGCGGCACTTCTGGGCGCAGAGGAATACGGCTTTGCAACGGCGCCCCTTGTTACTCTCGGCTGCGCCATGATGAGAGTGTGCAACCTTGACACCTGTCCCTTCGGCGTTGCGACTCAAAATCCCGAGCTGAGAAAACGTTTCTGCGGAAAGCCCGAATATGTTGTCAACTTTATGCGTTTTGTGGCGCAGGAATTAAGAGAATATATGGCAAAATTGGGAGTGCGTACAGTTGACGAGCTTGTGGGCAGAGTGGATCTGTTAAAGAAAAAGGAGACCGCCGCAGAGGAAATCGACCTTGCCAATATTATAAATCCCTCAAAGGAATTTTCGGGCGAGCCTGTTAAATATTACGAAAAACAGCTCTATGACTTTAAGTTGGAAGCAACCGTTGACGAAAAAATTCTGCTAAAGGAATTTGAGCCTTTTATAAAGAGCGGAAAACCCAAAACCGCCGAAATAAAGATAAAAAACACCGACCGCACCTTGGGAACGATTTTAGGCAGTGAAATTACCAAAAGGTGCAAGGAAAAACCCGACGAGGACACATATAAGGTAATCTGTCACGGAGCGGGAGGACAAAGCTTCGGCGCATTTATCCCCCAAGGACTTACATTGGAGCTTATAGGCGACAGCAACGACTATTTCGGAAAAGGACTTTCGGGGGGCAAGCTGACGGTATGCCCGCCTAAGGAATCCACCTTTAAGGCAGAGGACAACATTATTATAGGAAACGTGGCGTTATACGGCGCAACCTCGGGAAAAGCCTTTATCAACGGAGCGGCAGGGGAACGCTTCTGCGTAAGAAACAGCGGCGCAGTGGCAGTAGTCGAGGGAGTAGGCGACCACGGCTGCGAGTATATGACAGGCGGCAGAGTGGTAGTTTTGGGCAAAACGGGCAAAAACTTTGCGGCAGGTATGAGCGGCGGTATAGCCTATGTTCTGGACGAGGACAGAGATCTGTACCTAAAGCTGAACAAGGAAATGGTAAGCAGCGGAGAGGTAAAGGAGAAATACGAAATAATGGAGCTGAAGGGGCTTATAAGGCAGCATCTTGAAGCCACAGGCTCGGCAAGAGCAAAGGAAATTTTGGATAACTTCGACGAATATCTCCCCAAATTCAAGCGCATTATTCCCCATGATTACAAAAAGATAACCGCCGCTATTTTAAGCTTCGAGGAAAAAGGATTAACCGAGGAACAGGCACAGATAGAAGCCTTTTACAGTGTGGTCAATTCGTAACCTTTACGAAAGGGCGAAGGAACGCCAACAGAAATGCCCTTCGCTAAGAAAAAGCCGACAAAACAGCCTCCACAGGAAAAAATAAGGGAAAAAGCATTGTATAAAGCAAAAACCGCACGGCGAAACCGCTCATTCGGCAAGCCGAATGAGAAGGCGAAGCCTTCGGAATTTTGGAACAAAATTCAGCGGTTTCGCCCCCTCGTATACGCAGTTTTTCCTTTAGGAGCACCTTTGATAAATCGGCATTAAACCAAGTGAAAAAATGAAACAAAAAATATGTATAGCGGTAAACAATGGAATTAAAAAACCGAGAAAAAACAAATTCCAACAGCACAACAGTTTTAAAGACCGCACAAACGGACTCCGAAAAGCAAAATAAACCCTACCGAGAATAAACAAATCCTCAATCACCAACTTTCAAAGCGGGGAAAGGGGGAGAGGGGATAAGGAAAGGGTTCTTAGGGTGAAACCTAAAGGGGGGAGGGGGAAATCCCCGCTTTGTCGGGTTTGCAGTTCCCCCTCCCCCCTTTTGGTGTCACCCTAAGCCCCCGCGGGAGCGCGCCCCGTCGGGAGACGGAAAAGGCAGCGGTGCGACCGCAGCTCGCAAAAATACCATAAAGGCAAAAATCAGTACAAGATAAAGATCCACAAATAAAAACACAAACGCAGTTAAAAGCAAAAGCAAAAGCCTTACGCAGTAAAAAAAGAAAAACAGCGGTGCGACCGCAGCTCGCAAAAATACCATAAAGACAAAAATCAATACAAGATAAAGATCCATAAATAAAAATGCAAACGCAGTTAAAAAGCAAAAGCAAAAGCCTTACGCAGTAAAAAAAAGAAAAACAGCGGTGCGACCGCAGCTCGCAAAAATACCATAAAGGCAAAAATCAGTACAAGATAAAGCCGAACGCAGTTCACAAAAGCAAAAGCAAAAAGCCTTACGCAGTAAAGAAAGGAAATAACAATGGGTAAACCAACAGGATTCCTCGACTACCAACGTGAAGAGTCGGAAGCTCTTTCCCCCGAAGAAAGAATAAAAAACTATAAAGAATTTCATATCCCCCTGTCAAGGGAAAAGCAGCAAACTCAAGGGGCAAGATGTATGGCATGCGGCGTCCCCTTCTGCCAGTCGGGAATGACAATAGGCGGTATGGTCAGCGGCTGTCCCTTAAATAACCTTATCCCCGAATGGAACGACCTTATATACAGAGGAAATTGGGAGCAGGCATACAACAGGCTGAGAAAAACCAACAATTTTCCCGAATTTACGGGAAGAGTATGCCCCGCCCTATGCGAAGCCGCCTGCACCTGCGGAGTTTACGACAGCCCCGTTACCGTTAAGCAAAACGAATACGGAATTGTGGAGTACGCCTATGAACAGGGATACGCAAAACCAAAAATCCCACCGGTGAGAACAGGGAAAAAAATTGCCGTTGTAGGCTCGGGACCTTCGGGACTTGCGGCGGCGGATCAGCTTAACCAAAGGGGACATTTGGTTACCGTTTTTGAGAGAAGCGACAGAGCGGGAGGACTGCTGATGTACGGTATTCCCAATATGAAGCTGGAAAAGCAGATAATAGACCGCCGCATAGATATAATGAAGCAGGAGGGAATCGTTTTTGAAACAGGCAAAAACGTAGGCGAAAATACAGATGCGGCGCAGCTTTTAAATGACTATGACATAGTGATCCTCGCCTGCGGTGCGTCCGCTCCCCGTGATATTAAGGCGGAGGGCAGAGACGCAAAGGGGATATACTTTGCCGTGGACTTCCTTGCGTCCACAACGAAAAGCCTCCTTGACGGCAATCTAAAGGACGGCACATTTATAAGCGCAAGGGGAAAAAATGTTGTGGTAATAGGCGGAGGAGATACAGGCAACGACTGCGTGGGAACGGCTGTACGCCACGGCGCAAAATCCGTGCTGCAATTAGAGATTATGCCGAAGCTTCCCGACAAAAGAGCGGAAAACAACCCATGGCCCCAATGGCCTAAAATCCGCAAAACGGATTACGGTCAGGAGGAAGCCGCAAGGGTTTACGGCAGCGATCCGAGAAGCTATCAGACTACCGTTAAGGAATTTGTTAAAGACAAAAAGGGCAATTTAAAGGAGCTTGTTCTGGTAAAGGTTGAGCCTGTAAAGGACAGCGAAACAAACAGAACGGTAATGACCGAGGTCAAGGGCAGCGAGTATACCGTGCCTGCCGAGCTGGTTCTTATCGCTGCGGGATTTTTGGGCAGCGAAAGCTATGTTACCAAAGCTTTCGGCGTTGAAACAAACGAGCGTTCCAATGTAAAAACACCTCGGGACAGGTATTCCACCAATGTGGATAAGGTATTTACCTGCGGCGATATGCACAGAGGACAGTCCCTTGTGGTATGGGCGATCAAAGAAGGAAGAGAGTGCGCAAAAGAAGTGGATAAGGCGCTGATCGGCTATACTAATTTATAAGTTAGAACTTGTTCTCATAGGAATGGTGCGCAGATTTTCGAGCAAATTTTGTCGAGGACAAGGAAAAATTCCGCAGGAATACTCGTGTATTTCAAGGAATTTTGACGCAGTCATCGGCAAAATTTGCCGAAAAGATGCGTGCCGATTTATATGAGAACAAGTTCTTATTGTTTTTATTTTAAGTTAATCGTGTAAAAAAGTAAAGTGAAATTATTAACAAAGTTAGTTATGTATTATTGTGGATTTCCACGGTTTTTTGACGCATAAGGTGTTTGCGGAGAGCGGAATGCTGCGCCGACGCCTTGTTTTAAACAGCCCTTAGCTAATTAGCATTATTTTTAAAAAACTTGCCTTAATTTTTTGGATAATATACAAATTGTAAATGAATAAGCATTGTGATAAAATATAGATTAAGCAAATATTTTCTGTAATCAAGAATGTGATGTTACCTACCTTTTGCCGTAAGCCAAAGGCGTAGTCACATAAGTCAGCGGATTTGGGGTTTTCGGTTAAAATCATACAGCAATAATATTTCCCGCAAATTCGATAACAGCTGCCGATTCGGGACAAACACGGAGGAAAAAATGGCTATTACTATAAAAGATGTGGCAAGGGCTTCAAACGTTTCTGTGGCAACCGTTTCAAGAGTTTTGAATAAACAGTCCAACGTATCCGACGAAACGGTGAGAAGGGTCACAAGGGTTATGGAGCAATTAGGCTACAGCCCCAACTGCTTGGGCAGAGATTTGCGCAAAAGTGAAACAAAGCGCATTTTGGCAATTATCTCCGACTTGGGACAAAGCTTTTACGCCGATGTACTCAAGGGAATGGACGAGGCCGCCTTTACATTGGGCTATGATATATTTATTGCCACAACTCATAACAATCCGGAGCATGAAATGCACCTTTTAAAAATGCTAATGTCCCATTCGGTGGACGGCGCCGTATTGTTAAGCGTAAAACAGGTGTCCGAAACCATTTCCGGGATGGCGGAAAACTACAACATAGCTCTTTGTCTTGAACGGCTGGAAGGCTCAAATGCTCTTACCGTTTCCATAGACAATGTCAGGGCGGGAAGAGACGCAGTTAATTACCTTATCGAAAAAGGGCATAGGAGAGTGGGACTTATTTCCACCGAAACACGCAGTCAAAGCTCTGTCGACCGTGAAAAAGGCTACCGTCAGGCGTTGGAGGAGCACGGTATTCCCTTTGATGAAAAGCTTGTTTACTTCGGCAGCTATGATTCCGAGTCGGGAACATTAGGCTGTAAATACCTTCTTGAATTGGATAATCCTCCCACGGCTGTTTTTTCAATTTCCGATATGATAGCCATAGGCGCCATGAACTACGCAATGTCAAAGGGAATTAGTATCGGCAGGGATCTGCTTTTCTTCGGCTTTGACAATATTGCCTATTCCCATATCTTTGCGCCTCGCCTCTCCACCGTGGAGCAGCCCTGTTATATGCAGGGAAAGCTGGTTATCGAAAAGCTTGTGAGCAATATGAAAAGCCATATTCCCGACAAAGGCCTTTATCTGCTGCCTCACAGCCTGGTTTTGAGGGAATCTACGGGGGATTAGAGGGTCTAAAGGGTCTGTAAAAAGCTATCGCAACGCTTTTATGGTTAATTAAAAAACGAAACAGCTTCTCTGAAAGAGGGAATAATTTCAGCACAGCTGCCTTGACAGCACGAATTTCAAAAAAGGAGATTGCACCATGGATTTATCACAATTCTTCAAAAGCATAATAGACCAAGATAAAGCCGCAGTGGTGATTTGTGACCTACAACACAGAATCATTTACATGAACCCCGCCGCAAAATCGCAGTATGCAAAGCATGGGGAGCTTATAGGCAAAAGTCTTTTGAACTGCCACAGCGAAAAGTCAAATGAAATGATAAAAAAGGCTGCGGAATGGTTTAAGGAAAGCAAAGAGCATAATATAATTTATACATTTCACAATGAAAAGCAAAATAAAGATGTTTATATGGCGGCTTTGCGCAGCGAGGACGGAAGCCTGATCGGCTACTATGAAAAGCATGAATACAGAAATGCGGAAACAATGCGGTTTTATGATTTTACGGAATAAGAATATTTTCTAATGCCGATTGTTAGGAATATGTTCTAATACTAATTCTTGACTGAAAGTAGACAATCTTTGCGGTCTGATTTTCGCAATACTGCGTTGTCGTCCTTGCAAGGCGTCAGCCTTGCGGCGTCCTCCGCCTTGTCTTGCAAAAATCATCCTCGCAAATCTTTTGTCTACTTTCAATCAAGAATTAGTATAAAAATATCCGGGAATGAAAGGAAGCTTAAGATGCGAAAAATTAAAAGACAAACTAAGATAATGGGAAGAGAAAAACAAAATCCGCTTTTATGGCTTTCTCCCGTAATTTTTATAATAATCGGAATAGGGCTTATTCCATTAAACCTGTTTCTTTTTTCCATGCCCGAGTGGATAACAATATTGTTTTCCGCATTTATACTTGCCGCTTCGGTGATAATGTGGCTTAAGCTTAAAAGAAGGCTTCATATAAAAATAATTACTTCGGTTTTTTCTCTTTTTGGGATAACGGTTACGCTTTTCGGAAGCCTGTGCAATCCTTATTGGAACAGTATAATGTTTAAAAGCGACCGCAGTCTTTATTACTGCAAGGTTTATGACTGTGAGCTTACTTACTCTCAAGCCAAAGCCGACTTGGACTATGCCTTTAAATATTTGAAAAAGCTGCACCCTCTTTTCTACAAAAGCACCCCCGAGGAAATTCAAAATCGCTATGACCGGGTGGCTGCCGAGCTTAAAAACGCAGACAAAATCACTGTAAACCGCCTTGCGGAGCAGGTGCAGGGTATATTCTCCTTATTGGGCGACGCTCACACAAGCCTTTTCTTAAATTATGACGATCCGAGATATATGAAGTATATCGGAGCTCACAAAAGTGCGGGAGACAGCTTGATCGGAATAAACGGACAAAGCCTTGAAAGCCTTCTCGACGCCGATTCTCCCTGTCATAACAAGGTAAGCTACGAGGTCGGGTCTTGGGGAATAATTCAACTTAAAAATTATATGAATACCTTAGAGGGTCTGGATTATTTGGGAATACCCACGGATAAGGGGATTACCTATAATTACCGGTCAAAAAGCGGTGAAAAAATCGATGTGTCCGTTACCGAATCCGATTTTCTCACCTATGACGAATACGTTAAGTTCAACGGCATAACCGATACAAGCGGCGGCGACGCGGAGGAAGCCTCTTTTGTAAGCTACCGCATAGACAGGGACAAAAGCGCCGCAATTCTGACCTTGACGGAATGTAATTATAACAGGGAATATACGGATACCATAAAAGCAATGTTTAAGGAAATCAAGGCACAGGGGATAGAAAACCTTGCAGTGGATCTGAGAGATAACGGCGGCGGAAATTCTCTTGTAGCCAATGAGTTTTTTAAATATCTGAACACGGAAAGCTTTAAGGAGGGCGGTTTTGATTGGCGCTTAGGGTGCTTTATGATAAATATTCCCCAAATCGTTAACGAAAACGAAAAGTATGAGGAGCTGCTGTTTAAGGGAGAGCTGTATCTGCTCACTTCAAATAACAGCTTCAGTTCGGCAATGCTTTTTGCGCAGTTTGTAAAGGACAACGGCTTGGGTACTATAATAGGAGAAGCTCCGGGCAACGATCCCAACGGTTATGGCGATATTTCCGTTTTCAGGCTGCCCAATTCGGGAGCGGTAATACAAATCTCCACTAAGGAATTTAAGCGTGCGGATAATAAAGTCGGGCTGATCGAACCCGATATTCCCTGTGATAGGGACGAGGCGCTTGATTATTTCCATAAAGAGTGTGCGGGGCGGTAAAAATGAAAAATCCTTCGCCTGTATTGCTTCTCCTTGGCAAAGGTTTTGAAATGTGTCGGCTTCGCCGGCGGATCTGAAATTTTACGTTTCTGACGACATTGCAAGCCGTTTCTTTGACAAAACACCGCATTCGCATAGGCGATAAGACCGACTAATGATATTTTAAATCAGCGAAGCCGTTTCTCAACTGTCAAATGTCAACTGTAAACCTTCAATTTTTGACATCCCCGTTTTTTATGATTTTTCAATAAGATCGTCTGCCACTTTACTTTCTATTTTTTTGAACATCCTAATCAATACGATCACCGCAGCCGCTGCCAAAACCGTCTCCGCCGCAAGCTGTGCATAAGCAAGTCCGTATAAGGGAAACAGTGCGTTTAAAATAAACAATGCGGGTATCTCCAAAATAATCTTTCTCATAACGGCAAACACAAGGGACTTTTTTCCCATTCCGCAGGCTTGGAACACATTGACCGCCAAAAAGTCAAGGCACAGAAAGGGCAGACCGAAGCACATTCCCCTTAAAAAAGCCGCTCCATAGCTTATAACCGTCTCATTATCCATAAACAGGGAGATAACTCCTCCCGAAAAGGCAAAGAACAATGCGGAAACGCAAACCAAAAAGCTTATGGAAATTTTCGCTGTAAGGAATACCGATTTTTTCATTCTTTCGGTGTTTCCGCTTGAAAAGTTATAGCTTACAAGGGGCATTATTCCCTGCGAAAAGCCCCACGCAATGTTCATAGGCACCATATTTACCTTATAGGCGATTCCCATTGCCGCCACTGCGTCCGCTCCGAAATCGGCGGTAAAATTATTAAGCACCGTCATTCCCGTAACGTTCAGCAGATTTTGAATACAGGCGGGAATGCCCACCGCAAAAATACCGAGAACGATATTTTTCCTAAAGCCGAATTTTTTCGGATTTATGCAGACATAGGTCTTTTTTCTTCTTACGTAAATCAGCACAAAAAAATATCCGCAGGCAAAGCAGTTGCTTATAAAGGTTGCAAGTCCCGCCCCTGCCGAGCCCATATTAAGAGCGCCGGGCAATACAAAAATCGGGTCGAGAAGCATATTTAAAATACAGCCGCTCATTGTGCCGACGCCGGCGTGAAGAGTCGCTCCCTCCGAACGAACCAGATATGCCATTACCACGTTAAGTATGGCAGGGGCAGCTCCAAAGGAAACGGTCCATTTGAGATATTCGGCCGTTGCGGCGGCGGTTTGCTCATCTGCGCCCAAAACCGACAGAAACTGCCCGCTGAATACCGTATACACCAGGGAAAACACCAGACCGAAAAACAGCGAGCAGTAAAAACCGAAGGCGGAGCTGCGGCTTACCGTTTCATAATCCTTTGAACCCAAGGCTCTGCTCATCATACTTGACGTTCCTACCCCGAAAAGGTTGTTTACTGCGTTAAAGGCAAGCAGCAGGGGGGCGGCAAGGGTAACGGCGGAATTTTGAACGGGGTCGTTTAGCATTCCCACAAAGTATGTGTCCGCCAAATTGTACAGCACCATTACAAGAGCGCTTATTACCGTAGGAATCGCCAAGGTCATAACCGCTTTTGGTATGGGGGCGGCTTCAAATAAATATTCTTTCTTTTTGTCCTTCATTTTTTGCCTTTCTAAGAAGTTGTGCCGATTTTTGCCTACTCTCAGGTAAAGACGCAAAAAGCTATCACAAGTTTCCTGACAGCGCAAAATTTAAAAAGCATTGGAATTTTTATTTTCACCGATTTTTAAAATGGTGCATAGCATTGTTTTGAGGATTTTGAAATTCTTTTTTATATAAGTCGATTACTAACCACTTTATTGAAAGACAGTGGACGATAGCGCCTTTTATCAGCAAAATACTATCTTTTGCTAAGCTGCTTGAAAAGGTCAG
Source organism: uncultured Clostridia bacterium (assembly GCA_947427325.1). GTDB lineage: Bacteria > Bacillota > Clostridia > Oscillospirales > Ruminococcaceae > Ruminiclostridium_E. Next base: position 11,099 of record CANEHP010000056.1, read on the forward strand.
ATCCTAACATTTTCAATGAAGTTCGTGCGACTTCAAGCATAACCATAATCATATCTTCATCGTTCCAATGCCCACCTGTGCCTTTTGTATAAATTGAAGCGGCTTGTAGCATGATAGCTGCACCGTTGCATGTCACAAACCTGTTTTCACAAAGGTTTGTATTGATTGGCATACCATAATTTGCGGCTGTCAATCTATCAAGCCTGTTCAATGTGCCATCATTATATGTTAGTATCACTTCTCTACCGTCCGGTCTTGTAACAGTTACATTCTGTGTCAGGAAATTAGAACCCTCTAAAAACAGGATATAGGGAAAATGACGTTCAGATAGCATAAAATTTGCAATCTCGTTCACATTTTTATATGCTCTTTCGATTGCATTTCCTGCCTCCATAAGGTCTTGATTATTCTTCTTGCCGACAAGTTTTCCGGCTCTGATGTTTTCAATATCTTTACCTTGATGTTTAGCTTCTGATACTAAAACGACACGCCAGTTTCCATTATCGTCTTGAACTTCAATAAGTCCGCCGTCAGGTCTTATGCTCGCACTTTCAACAAAAAGTGTTTGTCCAAGATATGTATCAACCTTCTTCAAAGCTTCGTTAATTTCTTTCTTTGACAAGTTTTTCCTATACCGAAATGATAGCATAG
>CANEHP010000057.1 GCA_947427325.1 uncultured Clostridia bacterium
CAAAATTTGCCGAAAAGATGCGTGCCAATTTCTATGAGAACAAGTTCTTAGTATTACGCCTATTTGATAAAGAAATACGCCAAAACAGCCAACATAAGAGAAACCGCAGCCATAATCCAATTACGCCGCACCAGCCTTCTCATCTTCTCATCCTGTTCTTTTCTGTTCTGCTGTTTTTTCATTTTAACACCTCGGAATTTCATAAGTTATTGCAGCAAACAGGGGCTGTTATAGGGCTGTAAAAAAATTGACAGTTTACAGTTAAGGTGTGGGCTTCGCCGACAGATTTGAAATTTTACGTTTCTGCCCACATTTCAAACCGTTTCTTTGAAAAAATGCCGCATTCGCATAAGTGATAAGATCGACTAAAGATATTTTAAATCGGCAAAGCCGTTCCACAACTGTCAATTTTTTACAGCCCCGAATTACCCCGTGCAAGCCGCTATAATAAACTATAAATAAAGTATATCACAGTCTTTCCCGAAATTCAAGATAATATTGTTAATCGGGACATTTTGCCATTGCCGTTTTCGCTTGCAGCAAAAAGTTATGTCTGCCTTGCACATTTAAATTCAGTATTGCCAAAAGCAAATGAATGTGGTAAACTGAAAAAGGAAAAATCAAAAAAACAAGGGCGTATCCGAAAAGCTGCAATTTGCACAATTTCTGCTTTTCAGCCAGCCCCTAATATTATAATACGAAAGGAACAAACGAACTATGGATAAAATAAAGCTCGGCTATGCCCCCACAAGAAGAAGCATTTTCAGCGCTCCCGACGCAATAAAATACCGCAGACTTACCGCCGAAAGGCTGAAAGAGCTTGGAATCGATTTCGTTGATATTACGGATATAAACAGCGAAGGTCTTTTGTACAATGACGAGGATATGTACAGAATTGCCGAAAAATTCAAGAGTGAAAAGGTGGACGGGCTGTTCCTTCCCCACTGCAATTTCGGCACGGAATATGAGTGCGCAAGACTTGCAAAGGAATTGAATGTTCCCGTGCTGCTGTGGGGCCCTCTTGACGAGCGCCCGGAGTCTGACGGAACAAGACTTCGCGACACACAATGCGGCTTGTTTGCCACGGGAAAGGTATTGAGAAGATTCAAAATACCGTTTACATATATGACAAACTGCCGCCTGAACGATCCTGTGTTTGAAAGAGGTCTGAGGGATTTTCTTGCGGTGTGCAATGTGGTGAAAACCTTTAGGAATATGCGCATTTTGCAAATCTCCACCCGACCCTTTGACTTTTGGTCCACAATGTGCAATGAAGGCGAGCTTTTGGAAAAGTTTAACGTTCAGCTTGCGCCGATACCCATGCCTGAGCTTACACAGGAAATAAGGAGGGCAAAGGAGGAAAAGACGGAAGTAAGCGAAATAATGGAATACTGCCGCAAAAATATGGAAATATGCGTCAAGGATAACGAGCTTGAAACGGTTGCGGCTCTTAAAGCGGCTATGAAAAGCCTTGCCAAAAAATACGGCTGCAAGGCTATTGCCATTCAGTGCTGGAATCAATTACAAAGCGAGATAGGCATTATGCCCTGCGCCGCAAACGCCCTGCTTAATGACGAGGGAATACCTGTGGTATGCGAAACCGATATTCACGGGGCTATAACCGCTTTAATGGCAGAAGCTGCCGGAATGGGCGAAACAAGAAGCTTTTTTGCCGACTGGACTATCCGCCACCCCGATGTGCCTAACGGCGAGCTTCTTCAGCACTGCGGTCCGTGGCCTGTTTCAATAGCAATGGAGAAGCCGAAGCTTACCTATCCTCTTGCCTTCGATCACCCGGGCAGCATCACCGCCGAGGCGAAGCACGGCAAGGTTACCCTTGCACGCTTTGACGGCGATAACGGGGAATATTCACTGCTTTTGGGCAATGCAGAGGGAATTGACGGTCCGAAAGGAATGGGAACCTACCTTTGGGTTCGGGTGGAAAATATCAAGCGCCTTGAGGCAAAAATAGTTGAAGGTCCTTATATTCACCACTGCGTGGGTATACACAAGGACGTTGTTCCCGTGCTGTATGAGGCATGTAAATATATAGGCGTAAAACCCGATTTGTACGATCCGATCGAAGAACAGGTAAAAGCGTATCTGAGAGGAAAATAAGAGGAAAATAAGAGGAGAAAAAAATGGAGCTACTTGAATTAAGCAGACTGGCATACGACCTCAGAAAGGATACCGTTGACATAATAGTATCGGGAAAAGGGGGACATATAGGCGGTGATATGAGCGTTATGGAGATACTTGTAACGCTGTATTTTGACCAGATGAATATTTCTCCCGAAAACGCAGATTCTCCCGACAGAGATCTGTTTGTGATGAGTAAGGGGCATTCCGTTGAGGCTTACTATTCCGTGCTTTGTGCAAAGCATTTTCTTGATTTAAACGACGTAAAGGCAAATTTCAGCAAATTCGGTTCAAAATACATAGGACACCCCAATAATAAGCTGCCCGGGATAGAAATGAACAGCGGTTCTCTCGGACACGGACTGCCCGTTTGCGTCGGTATGGCTTTAGCGGGAAAAATGGACGGGCGCAATTATCGGGTATACACCGTAATGGGCGACGGAGAGCTGGCGGAAGGCTCGGTATGGGAAGGGGCGATGGCGGCAAGGCAGTACAAGCTTGATAATCTTTGCGCCGTTGTTGACAGAAACCGACTGCAAATTTCGGGCAATACCGAGGACGTTATGGGGCACGATGATTTGTGCGAAAGGTTCGGAAGCTTCGGCTGGAATGTTATTGACATAAAGGACGGCAACAGTGTTGAGCAGCTTCACAATGCCTTTGAGCAAGCAAAACAGGTAAAAGGAAAGCCCACTGTTCTTATAGCAAATACCGTAAAGGGTAAAGGCTCGGCCGTAATGGAAAATAAAGCGGATTGGCATCATCACGTTCCTTCGGAAGAGGATTATCGGCAAATAATAAAGGATTTCGAGAAAAGAAAGGAGGCGCTAATATGAATAATATTCCCAACAGAAAAGCTATCTGCGACGTTCTGTTAAAGAATGCCGAAAATGATAAAAATATCGTGGTTCTGTGCAGCGACTCCCGCGGTTCAGCTTCGCTTGCGCCTTTTGCCGACGCATTTCCCGAGCAGTTTGCGGAGGTGGGAATTGCCGAGCAGGATCTGGTGAGCATTGCCGCAGGGTTTGCACATTGCGGGAAAAAAGCCTTTGCAGCCTCTCCCGCTTGTTTTCTCTCCACAAGAAGCTATGAGCAGTGCAAGGTTGACGTGGCATACTCAAACACAAATGTAAAGCTTATCGGCATAAGCGGCGGCATAAGCTACGGCGCTTTGGGAATGAGCCACCACTCAGCGCAGGATATAGCGGCAATGTCGGCGATTCCCAATATGAGAGTGTATATCCCAAGCGACCGTTTTCAAACGGCAAAGCTCACCCAAGCCTTGCTCGGAGACGAAAAGCCCGCTTATATACGAGTCGGCAGAAATCCCGTGGAGGATATTTACAGTGAGGAAAGCTGTCCTTTTGAAATGAACAGGGCGACGGTTTTGCAAAAAGGTACGGATGTATCGTTAATTGCCTGCGGCGAAATGGTCAATCCCGCCTTGAACGCCGCAAAACTGCTTGAAAAAGAGAATATAAGCGTTACCGTTCTCGATATGTACTGTGTCAAGCCCATTGATAAAGAAGCCGTAACAGAAGCCGCCGAAAAATCAAGGATAGTGGTAACTGTTGAGGAGCATTCCCCTTTTGGCGGTTTAGGCTCTATGGTAAGTCAAATAGTAAGCAGCGAATGTCCTCGGCGGGTAATAAATATTTCCCTGCCCGACGAGCCTGTAATAACGGGAACTTCAAAAGAGGTGTTCGACTATTACGGAATGAACGGCGAAGGGATAGCGAAAACCGTTAAAAACGCTTTGTCGGCGGAGGGAATATAATAATGGAAAAAAAATATGTGCTTGCCATAGACCAAAGCACACAGGGAACAAAAGCCATACTTTTTGACAAGGCGGGAAATATGACCTGCCGCACCGAGATATCCCACAGACAAATCATAAGCGATAAGGGATGGGTATCCCATGATCTTGACGAAATATACGAAAATGTTATAGGTGCGGCAAAGGGTGTTGTTGAAAAAGCGGGGATCGCAAAAGAAGAGATTGCCTGTCTTGGACTGAGCAACCAGCGTGAAACCTCTGCGGCGTGGGATCGCAAAACGGGAGTCCCCCTCGCTCCCGCAATAGTATGGCAATGCTCACGGGCGGAGGAAATATGCCTGCGGGTAAAAGATATCGGCAATGCGGAAGAAATCCGCCAAAAAACGGGCATACGTCTTTCGCCTTATTTTCCTGCCGCTAAGTACGCTTGGCTGATCCAAAATTCCGACAATGTAAGAAAAGCAAAGGCAGAGGGGCGCTTATGTCTCGGAACAATAGACTCCTATCTGCTTTTCAGGCTCACGGGAGGCAAGGTTTTTTCCACCGATTACTCCAACGCTTCAAGAACCCAGCTTTTCAATATACATACTCTAAAATGGGACGGGGAAATCTGCGGACTGTTCGGAGTTCCGACGGAAAGTCTGCCTAAGGTATGCGATTCCGCATTTAAATACGGAGAAACAAGCTTTGAGGGCTTTTTCGGCGATCCTATTCCCATTTGCGGGGTAATAGGAGATTCACAGGGCGCACTGTTTGGGCAATGCTGCGTTAAAAAGGGAATGGTTAAAGCCACATACGGAACAGGCTCTTCCGTAATGATGAATATAGGCGAAAAGGCTGTAATGTCCGATAAGGGGCTGGTGACCTCGTTAGCCTGGGGAATTAACGGGAAAGTCACATATGTTCTCGAGGGCAACATAAACTACACAGGCGCCGTAATATCATGGCTTAAGGACGAGATAGGGCTTATTTCCTCCCCCGATGAAACACAAGAGCTTGCCCAAGGGGCAAATCCAAAGGACACGGCTTATCTTGTTCCCGCTTTTTCGGGATTGGGCGCACCGTACTGGAAAACCGACGCAAGAGCTTTGCTTTGCGGAATGAGCCGCACCACGGGAAAAAAGGAAATCGTTAAAGCCGCTCTTGAATCCATTGCATACCAAATAACGGATATAATCGAAATGATGCAGAGCGAGGGAATAGAAGTAAGCGAGCTTCATGCTGACGGCGGACCTACAAAAAATCAGTATCTTATGAAATTTCAAAGCGATATTTCGGAAAAAGTCGTTTGTATGCCGAGATGCGAGGCTTCGTCTGCGTTCGGCGCAGGACTTTTGGGAGGACTTGCATGTGGGTTTTACTCTGAAAGCGAGATGCTTAAGATCGGCTGCGTCAATAGATTTTTTCCGTCTCTTTCTCACAGCGAAAGAACGGAAAAGTATTCGGGCTGGAAGGAAGCGGTGAGAAAGGCTGTAGGCTGAAAATACCGAATGATACGGGGCGATTTGATGAATATGTTCCGATTCCGCAGGCGGGTCAGGCTGCTTTTCGCAGCGCCTGCAATACTATTTGCAAGGGGCTGTAAAAATTGACAGTTTACAGTTGTGGAACGACTTGAAATACCGACAGAAACGTGAAATTTCAAATCTGTCGGCGAAGCCGACACCTTAACTGTCAACTGTCAATTTTTTACAGCCCCGCAACACTGCGCACAAAGACGTCAGTAGGTCATTGCGCGGCGCTGCCTTAAAATTCAATGCAATAGCTTTACCTTCAAAAATACTTAGAACTTGTTCTCATAGGAATGGTGTGCGGATTTTCGAGCAAATTTGTCGAGGACAAGGAAAAATTCCGCAGGAATACTCGTGTATTTCAAGGAATTTTGACGCAGTCATCGGCAAAATTTGCCCAAAAGATGCGTGCCAGTTTCTATGAGAACAAGTTCTTAAATATCATGCCGAATACATTTTAACAATAGCGTCGGCGATTTCCTTACAATACCATTCGCATTTGCTTCGGTCAAAAATACCGAACAGCTCATTTCCGCTGTTATAGTAGTTGTTGTCCCACCACACGCATGGAATGCCGTATTTTTTGGCTTCTCCCAGATAATCGCCTATCCATTTTATCACTTCGTCCGTATTGTAGGTATTATCCTCGAGTTGTTTTCTGACTGCACCGTATTCGGTTATCATAACGGGAATCCCTTTGCTTATAACATATTTGTCAATCAGACCGAATACGCTTTCGATGCTGCTCTTTTCTCTGCCGTCCCATTTAAAGGTTTCATAATTTTCTCCGCTGTGGTATGTAAAGCTGTAGGGAGTATAGGCATGGAGCGCTACTCCGGTGTAATCGTCGTACTTGGCAACAAATCCGTCAAAGCCGCTGTCCGTAATGCAGTGCGCATATGTGGCAATCAGGAGCAGACGCTTTTCGTTATTGCCGCCCGTTTTTCTTACCGTGTCCACAAATATTTTATTCAGCTTGTTTACGCATTCCCGTTCCTCCGCCGTTCCTCCGTTCCATTCATTGGGAGAACCTTTGGTTCGCACTTCGTTTATGCCTTCAAAAACAAGGTGATCTCCGTAATCGGCAAATCTTTCCGCCACCTGTTTCCAAAGTGCGGTAAACTGCGGCTCTACCTTTTCCATACTCTCCGGCTTCGGAACAAGCCATGAATCCGGTTCATGGTGAGTATCGATTATAACATAAATTCCGTTCTCTATGCCATAGTCAACCACCTCTTGAACACGGTCGATAAATTCAGGCTCTATTTCGTAATCCGGCGCCTTTCCCATGTGCTGTCCCCATGTAACGGGTATCCTCAGAATATCAAATCCCTGAGCGCTTACCGCGTCTATCATCTCCTTTGTTGTGACAGGGTTTCCCCAGGCGGTTTCGTCTTTTCCGATGGAGTCCAGGGAGTTGCCTAAATTCCAGCCGGTTTTCATCTCGGCGATAAGCTCCTTTGCAGTGAGTCCCCGCATTTCGCCGTGATTCGCCTTTTCCTCCGGTGCGGAGCATGAGCTGAAAGTAAGCATTGTGCCGATTGCCGCTGCAAGTAATACGGCACCGCTTTTTTTCATAACAGTCATTTTTTAATCCTCCAATCTGTATCTTAAATGTTCCGGGACTGTTTTGGCAGTACGTGAATATCTTTAATTTCCGCCGTCACATAAGCCCTAAATTTATGTCACTTCAATTATACATAAATACTTTTTTTATTGCAATAATTTTTACTGCATTATCACTTACATATTCTGCTAAGAACATTGCAGAATGTGTAAGCGATAATGCAGTATTCGATATTGCGGAAATGATGAATAAATAGTATAATTCTAATATCAAAAGCAATTTTTGTATACAGCAATATTTGTATATACAGCTTTCGGAGGATACGATAGTGAAAATAAACAACATTGGTTATAACCATAGACACAATGCGGATTTTTTTGTTTATCGCCCCAACGGTTCGGGAGATAATTTGCTTTTGCTGCTCAAAACGCCCGCCGTTTTTGTTTTGAACAACAGAGAACTGGTCACGGAAAAGGATTCCTTTATATTATTCCGTAAAGGCACTCCGCAGAATTACCGTTCAAGCGGCGGCGAATTTGCCAATGACTGGTTTAATTTTTCCTTTGAAAATAAGGAGGACAAAGAGCTTTTGAACGCTCTTGAAATCCCCTTTGACACCGTTATGGGCATTGGAGCGCTTGACGGTCTTTCAATGATTATAAAAAATATGAACTATGAAAATTATTCATCAAACTTATATAAGACCGATTCGGTTGAGCTGTATTTAAAGTTGTTTTTTATCAAACTCAGTGAAAAGCTGCATTCAGCCGATGAAAAGCACAGCTCGGATTACTATGACAAAATGTCTGCACTTCGCTCGCAAATTTACAGTATGCCCCAAAATAACTGGAATATTGAAGGCTTGGCTCATCAACTGACAATGAGCAAATCCCATTTTGAACATACATATAAAAAAATCTTCGGCATAAGTCCAATGAATGAAGTAATAAACAGCAGAATCGAACATGCCAAATTCATGCTTACATCAACGGATATGCCCATAAATGCGATAGCCGAAATATGCGGTTATAAAAGCGATATTCATTTTATGCGGCAGTTTAAATCAAGACTTGGAGTGACTCCCTCAATATACAGAAGCAGCTGCAGAAAGAGCAGAAAGGAAGAGTAGTGCAGTGATTTTGCAAAATAATCAGAGCGTGTTCACATAAAGCTCGATGCACATCTTTTAGGCAAATTTTGCCGCCTGCTGCGTTTCGTCATTTGCTTTGATAACCACGCCTCCTCAACTGTCAACTGTCAATTTTTACAGCCGCCCGAAGCATAAACAGAAAACCTCCGATTTTGCTGCTGCAAAATCGGAGATTTTTATGTGTTATCGTTACGAAAAAGATTTTTGCAGCCCGTTTCAAGTTTCGGAATGAAAGGAGTTTTAGGGGGAAACCATCAGGGTTTCCCTCTAAATTGTAAACAAAAGTCTCTTATTTTGCGACAGCAAAATAAGAGACTTGCATGGTGGGAGCTACAGGGCTCGAACCTGTGACCCTCTGCTTGTAAGGCAGATGCTCTCCCAGCTGAGCTAAGCTCCCATTTATCTTGCTATATTATTATACACGGTTTTAAAGGCTTTGTCAAGTGATTTGGCGATTTTTTCTACATTAAAAAGATTTTTTTATAAGCGGGCATAAACCAAAGCACCTTAATGTAATGTTGAGAATGCCCTTGTGCGTTTACATCAATTCCTATTATACTAATATATCTAACTGAGAATAGACAAGCTTTGCCGCTTGATTATCGTAATACCGTGCTGTGGTCATTATTCCGCAAAAAATCCTCGCAGATCCCTGACTGCTTTTATCCGAAAATTAGCATAAGAAATAGTGTTGACGGGCGTTTTTGCGTTGACATTGGTTTTGCATCGTCGTATAATGTAATATAGTATTTAAGAACTTGTTCTCATAGAAATTGGCACGCATCTTTTTGGCAAATTTTGCCGATGACTGCGTCAAAATTCCTTGAAATACACGAGTATTCCTGCGGAATTTTTCCTTGTCCTCGACAAAATTTGCTCGAAAATCTGCGCACCATTCCTATGAGAACAAGTTCTAAAATATCTTATGAAGAAAAAATGTACAGTATAAGAAAATTGGCGCTATACACCCCCTCAAGCTTCTCAGTCCACCGCCTTTTGCGGCTGCGGCTGCTGCCCTGTACTTTTTGTTAAAACCATTATAGCCTTTTAAAGGCGAAAGGGAGAACACGGAGGGAGAGCATGGAGGGAGAACACGGAGGGAGAGCACGGAGGGAAAGCACGGAAAAAGAGCACGGAGGGGAGAATACGGTATGAAAAAATCTATTACGGCGAAATTGATTACAGCGGCGGCGCTTTTTCTGTGTGCGGGAATTATCGGCGGCTGTACCGATACTGCGGGGAAAATATCCGGGGGCACATCTGAAAACGCTTCGGAGGAGACTACTATGAACGAATTGGGTAGAACGGTAATAAACTTTGACAGGGACTGGAAATTTTTAAAGCTTACTCAGGCGGAGGGGCTTTCCAAGCTTGCGGTTGAAGACAAAAATTTTGACGATTCCTCCTGGGAGTCCGTCGATCTTCCGCACACATGGAACGCTGTTGACGGTGCGGACGGCCGGAACGGAACAGACGAGGGCGGCGAGCATTATTATCGCGGCATGGGCGGGTATAGAAAAAAGCATATTTTCCCATCCGAGTTGTCAGGCAAGCGGCTTTTTATGGAATTTGAAGGCGCCAACACCGTAGCCGAGCTTTACATAAACGGAAAATTTGTCGGCAAGCATGAAGGCGGATATTCCGCTTTCAGGTTTGATATTACGAGCTTTGTCCGTCTCGGTAAGGAAAACGATATATGCGTAAAGGTAAACAATGCGCCCTCAAATCACATAGCGCCTATAACAGATCAGGGCGATTTCACCAAAATGGGCGGAATTTACCGCAATGTGAGCGTTATTGCCGTTGATCCGCTTCATATCGATCTTATGGACAGCGGCAGCCCGGGAGTTTATATTACACCGGAAAATATATCCGACTCCGGCGCTGATATCGGAGTATTTGTTAAGCTTAAAAATGACGGGGACAAGGATACGCTTATGAGCGTGCTTGCGGAAATTTCCGACGCAGACGGAAATACGGTGGTTTCCGCAAAGGAAAAGGAGATAGTCATTGCCGGAAAAATAACAGACCACATTATGTCGCTTTTCCTTCCCAAGCCCCACCTTTGGGACGGCGTAACAGACCCTTATTTATATACCGCTAAGGTAACGCTTTTGGGCAAGGACGGCACGCTGCTCGATGAAGTGTCGGTGACCTTCGGAGTGAGAACATACAGCATTGACCCGGAAAAAGGATTTTTCTTAAACGGACGGTATTACGACCTTCACGGTGTAAACTATCATCAGGACAGCTTTGAGAACGGCTGGGCAATGACGGATTCCGAACGTGAGCGGGACTACAAAATGATGTTGGATATGGGCTGCACGGCGGTAAGAATGGCGCATTATCAGCACGACGGCTATGAATACGACCTTTGCGACAAATTAGGGATCACTGTTTGGACGGAGATCGGCATTGTCAATAAAATGTTCGCCGACGAAACCGACGAGCTTATAATTGAGGAACGCTTTACCGAAAACGCAAAGCGGCAGCTTACTGAACTCATTCGGCAGAATTATAACCATCCTTCTGTCATTGTGTGGGGAATTTCCAACGAACTTCATCAGATGTCCGATGAAATTTACGGTATTTATACGGAGCTTAACGAGCTTGCAAATGCCGAAGATAATACACGTCTGATCACCTTTGCCGATTCTCAGTTTTGGGGAAAATTTTTAGAGCTGCCTGCCGACGTTGTGGGGTACAACAGGTATTTCGGCTGGTATAAAGAAGCGGGACCGGCGGAAAAATTCGGCGAATGGCTTGACAGCTATCACGGTGCAAAGGAAACCCGTCCGGTATGCGTTTCGGAATACGGCGGCGGCGCAGCGGTTTCACAGCACAAGGATAACATTGACTGGCTGAGCGATATCGATCCGTGGGGCACGAGGCATTATGAGAATTATCAGTCGGCAATGCATGAAAAAATATGGGCGCAGTTCTCACAGCGGCAATATCTGTGGGGAAAATATATATGGTGTATGTTTGATTTCGCCTCCGACGGCAGGGAGGAGGGAGATACCAAGGGGCAGAACGACAAAGGACTTTGCACCCGTGAAAGAGTTCCGAAGGACGCATATTACTTCTATAAATCGGTATGGAACGACGAACCTATGCTGCACCTTACGGAAAAGCGCTTTTCCCAGCGCCCGAGCCTTGTTCCCACAGTTAAGGCGTACTCTAACGCCGAAAAAGCGGAACTGTTTGTGGACGGAATCTCAATGGGAAGCGGCGAGAAAAACGGAACCGTGTTCACATGGGAGAACATTCGGATCAAAGAGGGCGGCAAAAGCGAGATAAAGGTTGTGGCAGCGCTTAAAGACGGCTCCCTGCTTGAGGACAGGGCGGAATGGACGGGTTACTGTCGAGCCTGAGGCTTCTATGGTAAACGCTGCTCATAATAGGGTTTAGAAAATCTCTTAGAACCTGTCTTCACAAGATTTGTGCGTGGATTTTCGAGCAAATTTTGCCGAGGACAAGACAAAATTTCGCAGGCTTGCTGTCGCAAGTCAAGAAATTTTAACGCAGTCATCGGTAAAATTTGCCGAAAAGATGCGTGCAATATCTTGTGAAGACAGGTTCT
>CANEHP010000058.1 GCA_947427325.1 uncultured Clostridia bacterium
CATAGTAAGTGCTACCGCTAAATTGCACTGTTGCATTTACTTTGAGAATTTACGATTTGTCAAAATCGTGTCAAAAATTCAAAAAAGGTATTTACAAAAAGAAAAAACTGTGATATAATTTATTCGTTGTTTTCGGACAACAAAAATATCTTTTTCTTGGCATTGCGGAGATTGCCTTTTTAAAAGGAAACACCGTATCCCTTTGCTAAGATTTGAGAAATAATTTTAAGAGGTGTAACTATGTTACTGAAAGAAGAAAAGACTGCGATTATCGAAAATAACCGCACCCACGAAACCGACACAGGCTCTCCCGAGGTTCAGATCGCAATTCTCACAAAGAGAATTTCCGATCTTACCGAGCATTTGAAAACACACCAAAAGGATCACCATTCAAGAAGAGGTCTTCACAAAATGGTAGGTCACAGACGCAATCTCCTTAACTACTTGCAGAAAAAGGATATTGAGCGTTACCGTGCTATAATCGCCAAGTTGGGTATTCGTAAGTAATCAGCTGAAAAGGGTAGAATGCATAATCATTCTGCCTTTTTTGTGATTTTATTATGTTTTGCCTAAAAAGCTCTGAGTAAAGGAACTGAGTAATTGAACTGAGTAAAGGAAATGAGCAAAAGAACCGTAAAAATCCTTAAAAACAAGAGCAAATCATTCGTTTTGCGCAGATTTTTAAAGTTTTTTTACAGTCCCGTATTCCGAAAAACAGGCAAAACAAATCACGATCCTTGCCGAAAATGGAGGAAATGACTTTTTAGCATTAAATTGAGCCTTTTTGGTCTGTATTAAGCCGCTTGACTAAGTGGGCTGAATTTATTGCTAAAGCATTTCCTCAAGGTAAAATCTTTTTAACAGGAGGAAAACAAATGTTTGAAAATTACAAGGTTTTTAAAACCACCTTTGCAGGCAGAGAATTGACTGTCGAAACGGGAAAAACCTGCGGTCTTGCCAACGGCTCTTGTTGGGTGCGCTACGGCGAAACGGTAGTTATGGTAAACGTTACCGCAAGCCCCAAGCCCCGTGAGGGAGTGGATTTCTTCCCTCTTTCCGTCGACTATGAGGAAAAGCTGTACGCTGTGGGCAAGATTCCCGGCGGCTATCTTAAGAGAGAGGGCAGACCCAGCGAAAAGGCTATTCTCACTTCACGCGTGGTTGACCGTCCTATGCGTCCCCTGTTCCCTAAGGATATGAGAAACGATGTTTCCATAGTTATGACGGTTCTTGCGGTTGACCCCGACACACAGCCCGAAATTATTGCCATGATCGGCGCTTCCATTGCGGTTTCTGTTTCCGATATTCCCTGGAACGGTCCTATAGGCGGCATTTCCGTCGGTTTGGTTGACGGCGAGATTGTGCTTATGCCCGATGCGGAGCAGAGAGCGAAATCCGATTTACAGCTTACCGTTGCTTCCAGCGAAAAGAAGGTGGTAATGATTGAGGCGGGCGCAAACGAGGTTGACGACGATACCATGTTTAACGCCATTATGAAGGGACACGAGGAGATAGTTAAGTCCATTATTCCCTTTGTAAATCAGATAAGAGCGGAAATCGGAAAGCCCAAGTTCTCCTTTGAATCCATGGAGGTTGACCACGATCTGTTTGAGGCGATTCAAAGCAAATATACCGATAAGGTAAAATACGCTCTTGACACAGACGACAAAAATATCCGTGAGGAGCGGTTACAGCCCATTAAGGACGAAATTCACGCCGAATATGACGAGCAGTACCCCGAACAGCTTGCTATGATCGACGAGTGCATTTATAAGCTGCAAAAGTTTATCGTTCGCCGCTGGCTTTTGGACGAGCAGAAGCGCGTTGACGGCAGAGGTATGGATCAGATGCGTCCTCTTGCGGCGGAGGTAGGGCTTTTGCCCCGTGTTCACGGCTCAGGCTTGTTTACAAGAGGACAGACTCAGGTACTGACCGTTACAACCCTCGGCTCGGTAAGCGATGCGCAAAGACTTGACGGCATTGACGACGAGGAAGAAAAGCGCTATATGCATCACTACAATTTCCCCTCCTACTCGGTAGGCGAAACCAAGCCCAGCAGAGGTCCGGGAAGAAGAGAGATCGGTCACGGCGCGCTTGCACAAAGAGCGTTAGAGCCTGTTATTCCTTCGGTTGAGGAATTTCCTTACGCCATAAGACTTGTTTCCGAGGTTCTGTCCTCCAACGGTTCTACCTCACAGGCTTCTATATGCGGCTCTACTCTTTCTCTTATGGACGCAGGCGTTCCCATTAAGTCCCCTGTTGCGGGTATCTCCTGCGGACTTATTACCGAGGGAGAGCGCTGGATGACAATGGTTGACATTCAGGGCTTAGAGGATTTCTTCGGTGATATGGACTTTAAGGTTGGCGGCACTCACAAGGGTATTACCGCTATTCAAATGGACTTAAAGATTGACGGACTTACTCCCGAGATCATAAAGGACGCTTTTGCAAAGACCCACAAGGCAAGGGATTATATACTTGATGAAATAATGCTGAAGGCAATTCCCGCTCCCCGTCCCACCGTTAATCAGTGGGCGCCTAAGATGATCACCATGAAAGTGCCTGTCGACAAGATACGCGATGTGATCGGCACAGGCGGAAAGGTTATCCAAAAGCTTTGTGCGGACTATGAGGTTAAGATTGACATTGACGAGGAAGGCAATGTATTTATCTGCGGAAACGATCAGAAGAAATCCGACGGGTGCGTTGAGATGATTAAGGCTATCACCCTTGTTCCCGAAATCGGAGCTATATACAAGGGCAAGGTCGTAAGGGTTACAAGCTTCGGCGCATTTGTGGAGTTCGCTCCCGGCAAGGAGGGCATGGTTCATATTTCCGAGCTGGAAAACCGCCGTGTTGAAAAGGTGGAGGACGTCTGCAACGAGGGCGACGAGATTATTGTTAAGATAATCAAGATCGACCAGCAGGGCAAAATCGGACTTTCACGCAAGGAAGCTTTGGCTGATATTGAGGCTAAGAGGAAGGCTAAGGCTGCACAGGGCGGCAGTGCCGAATAATTTTCAACTGAATAACTTAAGCCGTTGGTGTTAAACCAACGGTTTTTTTATGTTGTCGAGAAATAGTACCCAACGTACATTCCACGCCGCCTTCAGCGGCTATTCGGCTTCAGCCGAAAATTTAAAAAGGTTAGCACCTTTTAAATTGGAATTAGTATAAGAACTTTTTCTGAAGCATACTATTGAAAAACTTCCGGAATTTCAAATTGAAACCCGCATTTTCTTATGATATACTAAATATAGGTTAAGAACTTGTTCTCATAGAAATTAGCACGCATCTTTCTGGCAAATTTTGCCGATGACTGCGTCAAAATTCCTTGAAATACACGAGTATTCCTGCGGAATTTTTCCTTGTCCTCGACAAAATTTGCTCGAAAATCCGCGCACCATTCCTATGAGAACAAGTTCTAAGCGCTTAAGCCTGAATTAAATTGTAAGGAGTTTTTAAATGGAACAAAATATACAATAAATCAAGTTGCATCAATGACAGATCTTTCTGTCCGCACAATAAGAAATTATCTTAAATCGGGATTGGTAAGCGGCGAAAAAACGGAAGGCGCTTGGCTGTTTTCTGTGGAGGATTTTGCAAAAATGCTTACCAATCCCGCCATAAAGCCAAGCATCAAAACAAAAGGCAATGGCGTTATATTTGATTTTATCGCCGACGACAGAAAAAAGAACAATAAGATCTGCACTATACTCGACCTTTATGCCGATGATGAGGAAAGCGAGGAAATCTCACGGTTTTTCTGCAATACCATAAATAATAACTACAGTACGGCAGATTTGGTTTTTAAATTCGAGAGGTACGGAAAAAATGTTCGTGTTATTTTAAGCGGCGGGGAAGATGTTGTTTCGGATTTAATTAACAAATATTACAGCCACTGACCGCAAAAAAGCAATAGTCAATAATGCAGGCTGCTCTTGATTACGAGAGCAGCTTTTTACTTTTTTTCTTAAATTATTCGAAGAATAGCAGCTGATTTTATGCAACCTGTTCATTTTAAAAAAATCTGTAATATTGTGTTGACATATCATATTATATCTGATATAATATGATATGTCAGATAAAAAAGCAAAAACACATATTGTATATCAATATTAACAAATTATTAGCATAAGAAAGGAGATCATTATGTCATTTCCCATAAACGCCGCTTTATTGGACGCATTGGTGCTGGCGGTGGTGGCGAAAGAGGATACCTACGGCTATAAAATAACTCAGGATATAAGAAGCGCCGTTGACGTGTCCGAATCCACGCTGTACCCCGTGCTGAGGCGGCTGCAAAAGGAAGATATTCTTGAAACCTATGATAAGGAATTTCAAGGCAGAAACAGGCGGTATTACCGAGTTACCGATAAGGGAAAGGCGGCATTTGAGGTTTACAGAGAGGATTGGAAGCTGCACAGAAAAAAGATTGAGAACATACTGTTTTCTCAAGGAGAGGAGAACGTAAATGAACAAAACTGAATTTTTATCCCGCCTGAGAATTGCTCTTGCGCCGCTTCCGGAGGAAGAACGCAATGCGGCGATGGTTTATTACGAGGAATTTTTCAACGAGGCGGGAGATGAAAACGAGCAGTCGGTAATATCGGAGTTCGGCACTCCCGAAGAATTGGCTAAATCCATTGTAGAGGAAAACAACAGGGAAAATCCCGCCAACAATCAGGCAAACGTCAACCCCGAGTTTAATCAAAATCAGGATAGTGCCTTTTACAGTCAAAACAGCTCAAACCCCGCCTATAACAACGGCGGCACAGGGTATTACGGCGGAAATCCCGCCGGAGCTTATCCCCCACCCGTTCAGCAAGGCGGTAAATGGTCCAACGGGCAGATCGCTCTGTTTATAGTTTTGCTGGTTCTCTCCTCTCCTATCTGGCTCGGGGTTTTAGGAGGCATTATAGGAGTGGTAGTGGGAGCTTTGGGAGCGCTGATATGTATAATTGCCGCCGTGGGCTGCTGTGCAGTTGCTTTTCTGATTGCGGGAGTTATAGCTATTTTTCAGGAACCGCCGACCGGAATTATGCTTTTAGGAATGGGCTTTGTTTTTGCCGGTCTGATTCCCTTGGCAATATATCCGCTGTGCAAATTGGCAGTTAAAGGCGTAATCGCTTTTGGAAAGTGGATTGGTGAGCTTTGTGGAAAGATAGGCGGCAGAAAGGAGAATTTACAATGAAAAAAAGCTCTGTAAAATATATTGTGGGAGGTTCGTTATCAGCCTTCGGAGTTTTGCTGATAATCATAGCATGTTTTCTGGGGGGCTGGAAAACATTAATAAATTTTGGCGGAATTTCCATTGATTGGGACGGTTTACACTATTTCAACAGTAATAAAAACGAATATACACTGACAGGAGAAAAAGGTACTATGGAAAAAGGCGATATCAAAAATCTGAACATCGATGTAGATTACGGCAAGCTTATTATTAAAAGCGACAATGTTGATGAAATTAAAATCGACACAAAAAATATAGTAACCAACAGATTTAAATGGGAGCAGTCGGGCGATACCCTTAAAATCAAATACGGCGGAGGCTTCAGCTTTTTCACCTGGAAGACCAACTCGGAAATTACAATAACCTTTCCCAAGGATATGACCTTTGACAAGGCGGCTATCAAAAACGGGGCAGGGGAAACTTTTGTAAATAATTTCATCGCTTCCGATATCAAAGTGGAAAACGGAGCAGGAGCGCTTGATCTAACAGACATTTCCGCAAAGGATAAGCTGCATTTGGAAAACGGGGCCGGAGCGGTTAAAATGAAAAACATTGACTGCGGAAGGCTGGACTTAAACGGCGGAGTGGGAGAAATAACCGCCGAAGATGCAGTTTGCACCGAGTTGAAATTGGATAATGGCATCGGAGCGTTCAGATATGACGGAGAAATTAACGGAAACGCAGATATTGACAACGGAATCGGAGAAGTAAGAATGACGGTTTACGGCAAATCCTCCGACTACGGCTTTGATGTGGACAGCGGTATAGGTCAGGTTAGAGTAAACGGCAACACTCCCATTTCGTACACCGAGGGAAAGTATAAGTTCAAAATAGATACGGGAGTCGGCGAAGTCAAAATTGATTTTAAAGAAAAGAATTAACAAAATATTACAATTACAGTGAAAGATTACAGTGAAAACGGTATAAAAACATCCTTACCGTAATCAATACAGTATGCAAAACCAAAATACAGTATATTGAGCCTTCAGGGCTACAAAATATACCACTCGGTTTTGCGTACTGTTTTTATTTTCAGAGCGTGTTCACATAAACCCGAAAAAAGTTTCACCTTTTTTGAGAAAAAACCCGTTATTAAGCGTTTTTGTGAATTATTTCATCTTCTGCAAATTTTTAAAGTTACATTTTAGTTACATTTATAACAATCTTACGGATTTTTGTGGAATTTAATCAAAATCCTATTGTAATCGCTATTTTATTATGCTATAATAACCATACGGAAAATACTGCCGTTAAACTATGGAAATATCCTTTAAAAATATATAAGGAGGAAAACAGTATGAATAAAACCGTAAAGTATGTATTGGCAACAGCCGTATCCCTGGCTATGCTGCTTCAGCTCGGCTTTGAGATAGTGGCGCAGATCCCCGCATCGGAAAACGAACCCGTAAACACGGGAGAGATAAATGTTTCTGTTGCTCCTGCGCTGACTTTGAACAGCTCGGTTGAATTTACCGCCGAACTGACAGGCAGGGATTCTCAGAAAATTTTGCTTTCCTCCGATAATGGAGAAAACAAAACCAATGCTTCTTTTAAAGGGCTTGCCCCAGGAGAGTACGCACTTAAAGTAACCGCTCCGGGTTTTGCGGACTACACTCAAAATATCACCGTTGACACCCAGGCTGCCTCTGTTAAGCTGCTGACGGGTTTTGTTGAGGGCTTCAGCTATACCAAGGACATACCTCACCCCGGTGCGTTGCTTATAGGCGATGTAAACGGTGACGGCGTTATTGACGATAACGATAGGGACAGCCTTGTTAACGCCGTTGATTCGGATAATACCGACAATGTTGTTGATTTAAACGGCGACGGCGAATTTAATTTGGTTGATTTGGAATACCTGGCAAAAAGCTATAAAAACGACAGCCATATTTTGGCTGCTCCCGAAACCTCTATTCCTTCCTCCGTTATTTCCGCAAATCCGGGAGAAGGTACAAGAGTTGAGGGAGAAGTAAGCAATCTGTTTACAAACGAAGGTGCGGTAAGGCTCACCACCGAAAACGGCGAGGCTATATCGAGCGAAAACCCCGTTTCCCTGGAAATAAACATTGCGCAGGTAAACGGAGCTTCCCATACCGACGGCTTGCTTATAGGCGTTAATGAAGGCAACCCCGTTTCAAAGGGCGTTCTTGATATCGTTTATGAGGAAAACGGGGCGGAGTACGCCGTACAGGCTCCCATTGCATACGGAGTACATAATCTTCTTGAAAGTGAAAATGTTTCGGTAGAACAGGACGAGCACGGCAATATAGAAATAAACCTCGGCTCTCAGATCGCAGTTAAAAAGGTAACTGTACGCATTTCGGAAATGCAGAACAGCAGCGACTTGGCTGAAATTTCCTATGTGGAATTTGTTAACGGTATGGAGGAAAGGATTCCCGAGCCTTCCCTCGATATTCCCGAAAATCTTACAGCCAAGGCAGGCAGCAAGACATTTACTTTAAATTGGGACAGCTGTGTAAATGTTACGGGATATGAAGTTATGATAAAGCAGGGAGATAAGTTTGAAACCGTTAAGGTTGCGGGCAATTCTCTTGCAGTTTCCTCCTTCGGCGGCAAGGAGCTGGTCAATAACACCGATTATACCGTATCGGTTCAATCGGTAAACGGCACATGGAGCAGCGGATACTGCGATCCCATAACCGTTACTCCCAAGCCCGACCGACGTCCCGACAAGCCCGACAATGTTAAGGCAGTGGGCAAGTACAGGAGCGTTGTTCTTTCATGGAAAAAAATGGAAGACACCGACTATTATAACGTATACTACAAGAGCGTTGACGAAGACGCATACCACAAGGTTGAAGGCGTTCCCGCCAATTCCTATACCGTTAACGGCTTAGAGGACAAAACCGAATACACCGCCTATGTAACGGGCGTAAACGAGATAGGCGAAAGCGGTCCTTCTCTTTCTGTTACCGCAACTACCACCGATTTGGAGCCTGCCGTTGTTCCCAAATATAAGCTTATCAACTTCAGCGAGGCGGGCGAAGCTTCCGAGCATATTACAGGCGCATGGTACAACAGCGGCTCAATGATCGACAGCCCCCTTGATTCCGAGGGAAAAACCGCATGGGGCACTGTTGACAACTCTCCCCTGTCCCACTATCTTCTTAATTCATGGGACGGCGGCGGATACAATTATTTAGGCAGTAACGGCTTGTTCTATGAATTTGACCGGGAATATACCATTCAGAAAATCGCTTTACAGGAGATAACTCCGTCGGATTTGAGTTATTTCTATACAAAGATCAACTATTGGGATAAGGACGGCAAGCTTACAAGCCTTGGAAGAAATGCGGCGTCCATTCAAAAAAAATCCGACAAGGACGGTCACCCCTACTATCTGATAACGCTTCCTCAAAAGGCTCAGATCAAGAAGATACAAATAGGTCTTGCGCGTTATTTGGCTTCTGAAGATATTGATATTTCGGAAATGTATTTCTATCACTTCGATCCCATAGGCGAGGATATTTACGCTTTGTTTGAGGACGATTTGCACACAACCTTAAGAGCCGGCGTGACCCAAAGCGACATTGACGCACTCAGAACCCGCCTTAACACTCCCGATGAGATAAGCGGCGAATTAAATCCCGAATTGGATATTTGGGAAAGAGAGCTGAAAAACGCAGAGGACATTTTAAACAACACCGGACTTCGCCGCTCACAGGAAATACATACCACCATCAGCACCGGCGATGCGAACAGAGGCTTCGGCGGCATAAACGCATGGCAGCCTCTCGGAATTACTGCCGATGCAGGGGATAACATAACGGTTTATGTAGGTCATAACAGCAAAAAATCAGGTGAAAACACCAATTTGCAGCTTGTGGCTACACAGTATCACTCCGAATTCAGCCCTATGTTTAAGGTTATCGCTACCCTTAAAACAGGTATGAATATTATAGACATACCCAAGCTTTGGACAACTGACGCCGAAAGCGGCGGCGCACTTTATATTCAGTATACGGGCAACAACGCCAACGAGCGTTACGCCGTACGTGTAAGCGGCGGAAATGCCGTTCCAGTTCTGGATCTTTACAAGGTCACGGACGAGGAAGAAAGAAAAAGCCGCACCGAAAGCTTTATTGCGGACTTAACCGAATATGCGGGCAATTTGGAAGCGCTGCATAATGAGATTCATAAAAATTCCGACAACAAAAACGTAAATAAATACGAGTACAGCGAAAGAAACTGCGTTTTGGGCGCAGCGGACATTATGCTTGATACCATGATGCTGTCCCTCCCCGCCAAGCAGATCGTTGCAGGCGCAGGAACAGGCACGGCAGCGCAAAAGGCGGAAAAGATGCTGGATTCCTTTAAGGCTATGGAGGATATGATGTATCTCTTCTATCAGCATAAGGGACTTAACGCAAATGCCGAAAAGAATATAGACGCAATCCCCAAGGGTCATTTAAATATCCGTTATCAGAGAATGTTCGGCGGTGCGTTTATGTATGCGGCAGGCAATCATATCGGTATTGAATGGGCTCAATGCTCGGGTATGGTAAACTGCACTCCTCTTGTTGCCGATAAGGACGGAAGATATGTAAGCGGCCGTTATTTCGGCTGGGGCATTGCCCACGAAATAGGACACTGCATAAATCAGGGAAGCTATGCCGTTGCCGAAATCACCAACAATTACTATGCACAGCTTGCACAGGCTAAGGACAGCAATGCGGGAATGAGATTTACCTACGAAAATATCTATAAAAAGGTAACCTCGGGCGCAATCGGCACTTGCCCCAATATAGCAACACAGCTGGGTATGTATTGGCAGCTCCATCTGGCTTATGACAATGTTTATAACTACAAGACCTTTGAAGATCCCACAGAACAGTTTAACAGCCTGTTCTATGCAAGAGTTGACACCTATGCCCGCACGCCTTCCCTTGCTCCCGCTCCCGACGGAATCGCCCTTACATTAAGGGGCGGCACGGATCAGGTTCTTATGCGCCTTTCCTGCGCAGCGGCCGAAAAGAATATTCTTGCATTCTTTAAGCGCTGGGGCAAGATACCCGACAGCGATACCGTCAAGTATGCGGAGCAGTTTGAGGAAGAAACGAGAGCGATTTACTATGTGGACGACAACTCCAAGGTTTACCGCATCGAGAACCCCGACGGCGGCGTTTTGGGCACAGAGAGCAATTTTATTGCGGTAGGCGATGAAACTGCGGCAAAATTGGCAGCCTCCAACTCAAATCAGGTTAACTTAACCCTTACCTCTCAGAATATTCCCGAGGAGGATATTTTAGGCTATGAAATAGTGCGCTGCACCATCTCCGGCGGCGTTGTAACCAAGGAAGCCGTGGGCTTTTCCACGGAAAACACCTATACCGATTATGTGGCTACAATGAATAATCGTGTGGTTACATATGAAGTAACGCTTATTGACAAATATCTCAACCGCTCGGCGGCAAAGGTTCTCGAACCCATTAAGATCCGCACTGACGGAAGCGTAGATAAAACCAACTGGATGCTGTCATACAATGACATAAAGGCAGAAAGCACCTCCTCGTCCGTTATCGGCGACGATAATTCACCCTGCGATCCTGTTCCCGAGGATAGAATTTACGATATTTCCGACGGAAATGACGGCACCGTTTACACCGCCACTATAGGCGCAAACGCAGAGATTATTGTAGAATTTGGCAAAACTCTCACAATTTCCGGCTTTAAGTACAAGGCGGGAGACGAAAACCCCATAGGCGAGTACGTTATTATGGCAAAGGACGATACGGGAGCTTGGGTACAGGCGGCAAAGGGCGCTTTCGGCGGCGACAAGTCCATTTACTTCTCCAACGAAGAGGGCAAATATGTAAGCACTTATAAGACCGACGCCATAAAGCTTGTAATCCCCAATCAGGCAGGAAACATAATCTCTGTTGCCGAAATTGACGTATTGGGCGTTACGGGAGACAATGTGGATTTCAGAGAAACCTCCGAAGGCGTTCCCGCAATAGGAATACTTTCCGAAAGCTATCGGTATGCTGAGGGCGAAGAACATATTATCCCCGAAGGCTCGATAGTATTCATAGGCACATATAAGGGCAATCCCGCTTATAATACGGTTCTCCTTTATGACGACAAAGGCGGCATCGTCGGCGGCTTTGACGATGAGGGCTATTTAAAGTCAGAGCAGATAATCCTTGCAGATGTTCCCGAAACGGGCAATATTCAGGACGTTTCCGACGGCACTTGGATTTATTGGATAAAACCCGATTCCGATTTTGACATCGGCAGTCTTAACAGGGTAAGAGCAGAGCTTTACAGAGTAAACAACGCTTTAACCAACGAAGGACAGAGAATGGTCAGCGACTCCTTCTTTATCGATATTCCCGATACTCTTCCGAGCATTTCCTTAACCGGTAATCACTAAGAACTTGTTCTCGTAGGAATGGTGCGCAGATTTTCGAGCAAATGTTGTCGAGGATAAGGACAAATT
>CANEHP010000059.1 GCA_947427325.1 uncultured Clostridia bacterium
AATAGTTACCAAGAACGTTCCTGCGGGGATCACTGTTAAGGGGGTGTATTGAGCGGTTATGACAAAGTTAATCTTTTATCTTCGAAAAAAAATCTTAGCAAAAGGCGACGTGATGAATTTTGGCAGAATAATCAGGCATATGAGAGCAATAGGAGATACCTCGACGGAAATGTATTTTATCAACGGCGAAACCGTTGATATAGGCAGCGAAAATTCTGATATTAAGGACAGATTTATCCCTTTTACTGATAAATATGCCGATATTTTTCAGAATGCAATTTTTTTGGTAATGATAAATCACACCTTTTTTTTTGCCGAGGAGGTAAGCCAATTAAAGTCGTTCCCAAAGCTAAACGCAAGAATATGTTTTCTCACAATGCACCCGAACAACTGCTTATGGTTTGCCAATAATCAGTTGTTAAATCCTCAAAAGGATATTCCTGAATTTTTTAAAAAAATAAAAATGCATAACGCTTTTACATTTATGGACGAAGCGAACAGAGCAGCGGCAAATCTTATTTCCGGATTGGATTTTGAAAAGCATTATTTTCCCACAAGCTATTCTGCTTCTGAGGAGTCACCCAAAGTAAGCCCCGAGCATGATAGTGTAAGGATAGGTTGGTTTGGGCGTATAGACACCGAAAAGATCGCTTCCGTTATAAATATGCTGGATAATATTTACGATTATTGCGCAAACAACCTCGTAAAAATGACGGTGTATATAATCGGCGACGGAAACGGCAGGAACAGGATAATAATAAACAAGTATTCGCCGCTTTTGAAAATTGTTTTTACATCATATCTTTACGGAAATGAAATGAAAAAATTTATATCAAAAGAGCTTGACGCTGTGGTGGCTATGGGCATTTCCGCAATAGATGCTGCGGTATTGGGCATACCTACCGTTATTCCCATAGTTTCGGATCGGAATTTTACGGCAAACAGGTTTGTATATCTAAAAGATACCTCCGGATATTCTCTCGCATGGACTCAGGACATTCTTCGCTGCATGGATATGCCGGTAATTACCATGCATCGGCTTATTGCGGATCTGGAGAACGGAAAAAAGGAGCAGATAGGCGGCGAGTGCAGAAAATGCGTTATCGATAATTTTAACGTCGCACATTGCACGGAACTGTTTAAAGAATCCGTGTCCCATACCTCGTATTATGTCAGCGAGCTTTTTAAAACGCCGCTTGTAAAGAAAACCCTGAAGGATTATAAAAGGTACAAAATAATTACGGGAAGAAACGACATAAACATTTATTTTATGTTCTTTAAGAGGAAAAAAAGAGTTTTGAGCCAACACGGAATTGCACGTATACAAGCGTTATATTACGAGCTGAAAAAGACCCGTGACAATAAGCATAAAAATAATAACGGAGAAAAGAAATAACCATGAGCAGGAAAATCGTATATTTTATCGAAACAAATGAAGAAGTGACGGGAGCAAAGAAGATCATACCGGATATTCTCGAAAAAATGCCGCCGGAATGCGAAGCCGAAGCATATTATATCAACCTGTCGGGAAAAGCAGGGAAGACATCTCAAAGCACGGGTGACGGCTTCGAAAAGACGGACGATATCGATCCGGAAGGAAAAGACGCAGACGAATCGATTGACAGGAGCGGCGCCCGGCCGGATATATCGTCCGCCGGTCCGGAAAGTCAAATAACCGAAAACGACACTAAAGAAACGGAAGAAGCCGTTGAAAACGAAACGGCCGCAGAAACCGAAAACGAAGGGAAAGAAGCAAATTCATTGAAATTTGTGGCTCTTGAAAACTGCGATTTTTCGGAATTTAAGGATGCGACTTTTATTGTTCCCATAAATTATTTGTTTTTTCTCCTGTCCTATATATCGGAGTTCAAGGACGCCAAAATCTGCCCTTATGTATATGATTCGCAATGCATCGTATATTTTCTCAACCAGATCAAAAAAGCGAATACAAAAGAGATCACCGATATGCTTAACGAAACAGAAAGCTGCCTGTTCGTCAGCAAAAGCAGTGCGTGCGGCTGGGATTACGGAATAGATCAGTACGGTGACTGTATAATACCTGCCAGCGCCGATTTTTGCGCCGCCTCCTTCGAAAGAAAAAAGGATTTTGACCCCGAGCTTATCAACATAGGCTGGATCGGCGCAATAAGCAAAACGGCGTTTGAATGTATCACTCGCATTTGTGATGAGCTGTATAAGCTCTACGGCGAAGACGGGGAAGGAGTCGTGCGCGGCATCCACTTGTTCGATTTTCACATCATAGGCGTAGGCGCAAATATGGGACGGTTCGATTTTAAAAAATACTGTCCGCTTATAAGATTTATTTTTCCGGGAGAGCTTAAGGGCCGACAGCTTGACGAATATGTATGCTCGCATATCGATCTTGCGGCGGGATATAATATGAACGCCGTAAAGGGCGCTATGTGCGGAGTTCCAACCGTTATCCCCGCCATAGACGACGAACCCGTGATGGTAAAAAGAACCTACGTTTATTTCTGCGACGCAAAAAGCTATATTCTTTGCTGGAAAAAAAAGGAACTGCGCAGTCTTGCCCATGACGATTACACCATGGAAGAGGTTATCGGGCGGCTGAAGGATAAGGATATGCGCATTTATGACGGAAAGCGCTGTTTGGAATACGCCGCCTCCGGCTTTTCATATTCCGAAAACGCAAAGCGCATATTGGCCTATACCGACAAATCCTCTCTGACGGTAGAGCGGCTTCTTGAAAACCGATCCATCGGCAGAGTCATGAAGGAACTGGAAAATTACCGTTCTTCTTCCGAAGAAAACGCCAACGCCACATATTATGATTATTTTAACAGGAATAAAAAAAGCTGACGGTATCCCTTCAGATAAATCGGAAAAGAGGAACAGTTTTTGAAACTAGTATATTTTATTGAAACCGTTTCGCAGATAAGCGGAACTCAAACAATTATTCCGGACATACTGACAAACATATCCGAAGGCTCGGATATCGAAGCGTACTATGTTAATTTTGCTTCGGGATGTCAATATGAAAAAAATAATACTTCGCTGAATTTTATCGACATTAACGACTGCGATTTTTCCCGTTTTGAAAATGCGGTTTTTTTGGTGCCCGCCAATTATCTCTTGTTTTTGCTGCCGCATATAGCAGACCTTAAAAACGCCCGTATCTGTCTGTATATATACGATTCCCTGTGTTACATGCGTATGCTGGGAAGGCTCATAAAGCCAAACGCCCAAAATGTCTCTCGGCTTCTCGAGAGCTGCGACTGTCTCTTTTATATAAATAAAGGACAAACGGACGTATGGAAATACGGCATTCGTGTTACCGATAAGCAAATAATCCCTCAAAGCGCTCATTGCTGCAATTCCGAAAAAACAGCAGTACATTCCTTTAATCCAAAGGAGCTGAATATAGCTTGGCTGGGCTTTATAACTCCCGTAGCTCTCGATTGTATAACAAGAATCTCGGACGACTTATATGATATGTATTATCCCGCAATAACGGAGGGCGACGGAATTTCCGAATTTCCTGTCAGGATAAACTTCCACATTCTCGGTCTCGGCAGCGTTATGTGGAATATGAATTTTCCAAAATATTCTCCTCTTATCCGTTACGTGTATACAGGAAATCTTGATGATATACAAATCGAGGAATATATTCGAGAAAATGTGGATTTGGCTGCGGGATATAACATAAACGCCGTAAAAGCCGCAATGTGCGGAGTACCCACAATAATTCCCGCAATAGATGACGAGCCTAAAAACGTTCTCCGCAAGTATGTTTTTTTTCACGATGCTCAGCAATATATCCTTTGCTGGAATAAAAGGGAACTTCGTGATTTAAGAAATAACGCATACACGCTTCCTCACATAATCGAACAGCTTTTTGACGATAAGCTGCGTGGTAATATTGCAGAAAAATGCGCAAGGTGCGCCGAGGAAAAATATTCTTATGCCGCAAACATAAGTAAGCTGCGCAAAATTGCCGATGCTTCATCTTTAACTGTGGAAAAATGTTTGGAAGAGCCATCGATCCGAAATGTTTTGGAAGAGCTTGACAAATACAGAAAAACCACAAATAACCCTAACGCCTCATACTCCGATTATTACGCTTCTCTCCACCCCCGGAAAATAACAAAGGAAGAACTCGAAGCGCAGGCAAGGGAAGAAAAAAAGAAGAAAAGGGCGGGAATAAAGCAGACGATCAAGAAAATTCTGCCAAACAGTTTTATCTACCCCCGATTTTATCAAGTACAGAGAGGCTATGAGAAAAAAGAAAGGCTCATTCGCAAAAAATATAAGAAGAACGGCAAAATAAAGGTAGGATTTATTGTTGTTTTTAACAGCGTATTCCCCGAAAGACCCGTTTTTGAAAAAATGCTTAAGGACAGCGTATTGGATCCGTATATTATTGTTGCTCCGAATGTTTCAAGAACGTACCAATATTTGCTTGACACCTACAACGAGGCTTACGAAAATCTTTCCGCCGAATATCCCGGCAGAGTTATAGGCGGCTATGATGAAAAAAGCGATACCTACCTGGAGCTGAGGGACGAATACAATGTTATTTTCTTTGCAAATCCCTACAAGCACATGGTTCACCCGTTTCATGAGATAGAATATTTTCTTGATAAAAACGTTCTTACCCTGTATGCAAACTACGGTCTTGCCGTTGTAAGGTTTTGGGAAGAGGTAATGGCTACCGATTTTTACAATTACCTTTGGCTCACCTGCATAGAAACTCCCGGAAATATGGAATTTCTGAAAGCAAATGAGAAAATAAAGGGAAAAAACGGTCTTGTCACAGGCTGCCTTAAAATGGACAAGCTCGCCGCTTTTGAGAGCAAGCCCGATAAAAAGCGCAAAATGATAATGATATGCCCTCATCATACCGTGTGGGGCTGGAAATCGTTAAACATTTCAAACTTCCTTGAATATTACAGGCTGTTTATCGAGCTTCCTAAAATGTATCCCGAAATTGATTTTGTGTTCCGACCTCACCCCCTTCTCTTCGATAATCTGAAGGCTCACAAGATATGGACGCAGGAGCAGATAGACGAATATCTCGAAGAAATGCTCCAAAGCAACAATATCGTGTATGACACCACAGGCGATTATCACGAGGTGTTTGCAAACAGCGACGCTATGATCCACGACTGTGGTTCTTTTACGGGGGAATATCTCTACACGGAAAAGCCGTGCTGCTATATGCTTAAAAAAGGAGCAGACCTTTCCGAAACTTATATACCCTTGGGGGAAAGGTGTCTTGAGAACTATTATCACGCCTATTCGGGAGAGGACATTTGCAGATTTATAGAGGACGTGGTAATAAACGGCGATGATCCCCTCAAGGAGCAGCGTACCGCATTTTCACGCAATGAGCTTAAGGTGAACTATCCTCATACCTCGGAATTTATTATCGATTATATCAAGAAAAAAATTACATAAGGCAGGCAACGCTATGAAAGGTATTATTTTGGCAGGCGGAAAGGGTACCCGCCTTTATCCCAACACTCTGACGGTCAGTAAGCAGCTTCTTCCCGTGTATGACAAGCCGCTTATATACTATCCGCTGTCTACTCTGATGTTGGCGGATATAAAAGAAATCCTCATCATTTCCACACCCGATGACACGCCGAATTATCAACGGCTGTTAGGTGACGGCTCACAGCTTGGAATATCGATACAGTATACTGTTCAGGACAAGCCGAGAGGTCTTGCGGACGCATTTATTCTCGGAAGGGAATTTATAGGAAATGACAGCGTATGTCTTATTCTCGGGGACAATATTTTTTACGGCAGACATTTCGGTCAGCTGCTTCGTGAAGCGCATACCCGAGTTGACGACGGTTCGGCAAATATTTTCGCATATTGTGTAAAGTATCCCAACGAATTTGGCGTAGTGGAGTTTGACGAGAATTTTAAGGCAATTTCCATAGAAGAGAAGCCCGAAAAGCCGAAATCCAATTATGCTGTGCCGGGACTGTATTTTTACAACAACAATGTTGTGGAGGTGGCAAAGAATGTTAAGCCCTCGGCTCGGGGAGAGCTTGAAATAACTTCAGTAAACAACTATTACCTCGATAAAGGAATATTAAATGTAAGCGTACTCGGAAGAGGCATGGCTTGGCTTGATACAGGTTCTCCCAAGGGTATGTTTAAAGCGGGGAATTATGTAAAAACCATTCAGGAAATGCAGGGGTTTTACATAGCCTGCATAGAGGAAATAGCATGGCGGAGAGGATTTATTGACGATGAGCAGTTAGAAAGGTTAGGCAGCAAGCTTAAGACTACCGAATACGGCAAATATATTATTTCGTTATTGGAGGACAAACGTATATGACAGTATTTGTAACAGGCGGAGCAGGCTTTATAGGAAGCAACTTCATATTCTATATGCTCCACAAACACCACGATTATCGTATCGTGTGCATTGACAGCCTTACCTATGCGGGCAATCTCTCCACTCTTTCATCTGTTATGGACGATCCTGCTTTCCGCTTTGCGAGAATATCCATAACGGACAAGGAAGGCATAGACAAAATATTTGAAGAGGAGCACCCCGATACGGTGGTAAACTTTGCTGCAGAAAGCCATGTGGACCGCTCCATAGAAAATCCGTCCATATTCCTTGAAACAAACATAATCGGTACGCAAATTCTTATGGACGCCTGCCGTAAATATGGGGTAAAGCGTTTTCATCAGGTGTCTACCGACGAGGTTTACGGCGATTTGCCCTTGGATAGACCCGACTTGTTCTTTACGGAAAAAACACCGCTTAAAACCTCAAGTCCCTATTCCGCATCAAAGGCAAGCGCTGATCTTTTGGTGCTTGCATATCACAGAACCTACGGTTTGCCTGTTTCCGTATCAAGATGTTCAAACAACTACGGACCGTATCAGTTTCCCGAAAAACTTATTCCTCTTATGGTAATAAATGCGCTGAACGGCAAGCCCCTTCCCGTATACGGAAGTGGCGAAAACGTCAGAGACTGGCTTTATGTGGAGGATCACTGCAAGGCCGTAGACCTGATCATTCATAACGGTGAAGCGGGAACGGTTTACAACGTGGGCGGACACAATGAAATGCGAAATATAGACATAGTAAAGACGATCATCGGTATTCTGGGCAAGGACGAAAGCCTTATAAAGTTTGTCGAGGACCGAAAGGGACATGACAGACGCTATGCCATCGACCCCGCAAAAATCAGCACCGACCTTGGCTGGAAGCCCGAAACAGCCTTTGCGGAGGGCTTGAAAAAAACGGTACAGTGGTATCTTGACAACCAAATTTGGTGGGAGGAAATAATTTCGGGAGAATATCGTGAATATTACGATAAAATGTATGCTAAACGTCTTGTGTGACAGAGGTTTAAATGGAAATCAATATCAATCAGCACAGCGAATTTATTTTCGGCGCAGTTTCGGACGGAAATCCCGACCATGCCTTGACAAGAATGGGCTTAAACTCTTTTTGGGGTAATTCCAACAGCACGGGAGTAAGAGTAAGGTTTTCGACCAATTCTCGGGCAGTAAGCGTAAAGCTTGATATTCAATACGAAGAGGTTGAGCCTTTTTTTGGAAGCATGATGATAAACGGCGCCACCTATATTGTTAAAAATCGTCAGCAAACGGTTAAGATGGAATGTATTTCGGGACGGAACAAAGAGGTGCAGAGCCTTTATACGCAAAAAGGGAATGATTTTTTGGATTATGAGATACATTGTCCCGCAAAGAATTGTTTAAAACATCTCTATGTTTATATTGATGACGACGCAGAAATACAAGCCTCGGAAAAGCTGCGTGCTCCGATTTGTTTTTTGGGCGGACCTACCACCTTCGGAAGAGGCAGTACCTTTCCTCACGGAATGTTTTCGTCCATAGTGGCAAGAAAATTTTCATGCGATTATTATAATTTTGCCATGTACAATAACAAATACCTTGAGGAAAAGTTTGTTCTGGCTGCGGTAAAGGCTGTTCCAAAGCCTTGCTTTGTAGTAGCGGAGATTTGCTCGATACCTGTCGCCAAGGACTATATTACGGAAAAGCTGGAAAAGTATTTGGAAAAGCTGACCGAATGCTTTAACGCCTGTCCCGTTTTGCTTTTATCTCAGCCCTTTAACGGAAGAAAGCTGGATAACTATACCGAATGCAGAAGGATCGTAAAGGATTTTGCGAACAGGCATTCGGGACGAAATATAATGTATCTTGACGGGGAAACGGTTTTTAAGGGAATTTCATTGGATATGGCGACCCTTTCGGCTTACCTTATCAATGATTACGGGAATATGGTTTTGGCAGACAGAATAGTCAAAATTGCCGAAGCTTATGCTATTTCTAACTTAAAAACGTTTTAACGTTTTTAAGTTAGAAACAGTATTACATATAGGGGAAGTAATATATGGAGTTTTTAAACGAATTTAAGCAGCCGCTAAAAGAGACGGATGAAAACGACTACATATTTTACGAGGGTGAATCGCTTGAAAAATATATCTTCGGCTGTCCGGCTAAAGAAGACGGTATTATGAAAAAGATCGCCGATCTTCAGCCGATTTTTAATGAAAATTACGAAAAGCATACGAATGAGTGTCTTTCCGAAAGCAACGCTCAGCCCTCGGGCGTAAGACTGAGATTTAAAACCGACTCTCCCTGCATCGTGCTTAAGGCAGAGCTTAGGCGCAGGTATGCCCACGGAAAGATGCTGCTGTACTGCTCGTCGGGATTTGATGTGTACTTCGGAGACTGTTCCTCGGGAAATCTTACGCATCATACGGTCATTGCGCCAAAGGAGCCTTACAATATATTTGCAGAAAAAATATATATTTCTGCGGGGAAATTCACGGAAATTTATTTTCCCAATTATAATTGCGTAATTAATCTCGCCGTCGGCATAGAAAAAGGTAAAACACTGGCTGTCGCACCCGATTACAGTCATGATATAACCGTTATATTTTACGGGAATTCCATGACTCAGGGCGCCAGCGCCAGCAGAAGCGGAAATGCCTTTCCAAACATAGTTTCCCGCCGGTTTAAATGCAATATAGTCAACTATTCTTTTTCGGGAGCCTGTCGAGGCGAGCTTTCCATGGCGGACGCAATAGGAAAGGATAAAAACCGTATAGGGGCAGTCGTTATTGATTACAGCAGAAACGCCTTAAATCTCGGCGAATTCAAAAGCAGGTTCGAGCCTTTTTATCTGCGGCTGCGCAAATATTTCCCGTATCAGCCCTTTATATTGATCGGAGCTTATAAGGCTTATGCGTACACTGTCCATATTAAGGATGTTTATATGCGGCAGCGGGACAGCGGTCGGGTATATTTTATCGACCCGGACAAGCTGTTCGCCGATTTAGATCAAATTGCACTCAGCATAGACAACATTCATTACACCGACATAGGTATGTTCAGGATCGCAGACGAGATTTGCAGGATCTTGGAATACTCAATGCTATAAAGTCAATAAATGGAGATGAGCAAAACGCATATTTTGCAAAGTGCAAACGCCTTATATGGATAACCTTACACAGATTACCGCTATATATTGTGGAAGCGCACATTTAAAATTGAGTTTTGCACAACGCTATCAATAAACAGAAAGGAGGTAAATTTATATGAACATAGGAATGATAATCGCAGGAGGCAGCGGTCACCGCATGCGTCAGGA
This sequence comes from uncultured Clostridia bacterium, assembly GCA_947427325.1. Taxonomy (GTDB): domain Bacteria; phylum Bacillota; class Clostridia; order Oscillospirales; family Ruminococcaceae; genus Ruminiclostridium_E. The sequence continues at coordinate 9,656 of CANEHP010000059.1, forward strand.
GATACCCAAACAGTTTATCAATGTAAACGATAAGCCCATAATCATTTACACGTTGGAAGCATTTGAAAGTCACCCCGATATCAGTGAAATAGGAGTTGTATGTATCGACGAATGGCAGAACGTGCTTAAGGCTTATGCCAAGCAATATCATATAACCAAGCTTAAATGGATAATAAGCGGAGGAGAAAACGGACAGGATTCCATAAGAAATGGAGTTATGGAGGCTGAAAAGCGTTATTCCCCCGACGATATTCTGCTTATACACGACGCTATTCGTCCAATGGTATCCTCGGAGATAATTTCCGATTGCATTATTCAATGTGCAAAATACGGTTCTGCGGTTTCCGTTGTTCCGTGTAATACCGCTGTGTTACATAAAGACAGCAGCGAGTGTTCGAGTATGGTTATCAACCGCAGTGAGCTTGCCCTTACGCAGACGCCGCAAGCCTTTAACATTAAGCTGATAGCCGACGCTCACAGAGAAGCCCTTGAAAAAGGAATCACCAATTCCGTTGCAAGCTGTACACTTATGATAGAGCTTAAAAAGAAGGTTTACTTTTCAATCGGCTCCGAAACCAACATTAAGCTGACCACACCGGACGATCTTCTTATTTTTAAGGCACTGCTCTCATTAAAAAACAAGGAGAAATAAAATGAATTTGTTAAAAAGCAAAACATATTGCTCTCTCTTAAAAAGCACTGTGGCGGATAACAGAGCTTTAATGAGTGCCTTTGACGGAAAAACCGTTATGATAACAGGTGCTTCGGGAATGATAGGCAGCATTATTGCCGCTATTCTTATATGCGCAAATAAAGAGGGCATATCAGAATGCCGTGTTATTGCTTTGGGCAGAAATGAGGACAGATTAAAAAGCCGATTTTCCGAATATGCAGATATCAAGGATTTTGTTATTTTGCCCTGTGACGTTACCGAAGGAATAACAGTAAGCGAAGATGTTGATTTTATTATTCACGGGGCAAGCAACGCCGATCCCGCAAGCTTTTCAAAATATCCCGCAGATACCTTGCTTGCAAACATTATGGGAACATACAATCTGCTCGAATTTTGTATAAAAAAAGGTGTTTCAAGATTTGAGTTCATATCATCGGGCGAGTTTTACGGTTCGTCTGAGGGCATTAAGGAGGGATTTAAGGAGAGCGACATAGGAAAATTGGACTTTTCCTCCTCCCGTGTTTGCTACCCCGAGGGAAAACGCTCGGCGGAAGCGCTTTGCAAATGCTATGGAGCGCAGTATGGCATTGATACCGTGGCGGTAAGACCCTGCCATGTATTCGGTCCTACCATGACCGACACGGACAGCAGAGCGGTTTCACAGTTTTTCAGAAACGCTTGTGAGGGAAAGGACATTCTGTTAAACAGCCCCGGCAATATTCTGCGTTCTCAATGCTATGTGGCTGATGCGGCTGTGGGTATACTTACCGCATTAATTTTCGGAAAAGAGGGAGAAGCGTACAACATATCCGATCCTGCGTTTAAGATGACCATACGCCAATTTGCGGAGGCTGTGGCAAAGGCAGCCGAAACCAATGTGGTATTCGGCAATCCGCAGGACAGTGGAATTTTTGAGCCCGTCCCCAACAAAATGCAGGTGCTTGACAGCTCAAAGCTCGCTTCTTTAGGCTGGAAAATACGTTCGAGCGATAAAATAAAAGAAACGCTGAAGATATTAAACGAAGTCTAAAATTCAATTACTATTATTATCTTAGTAAGTTTGCAAGCAAATATGATTGGATGCTTTAACGCAAAAACCATCGGCTCATCCGGTGGAATAAAAAGCTTTAGCGAAATAACAACCTCCGATATGGTATAATTAGAGATGGGGCTGTAAAAAAACATTTTACCGTGCGAGGATAACCTCGCAGAACAATGTA